>JAYVMG010000593.1:0-6278 GCA_043759095.1 Acidobacteriota bacterium
GATCGCGGACGCCGCGGCCCCCGACGACTGGCACACCGTGACCTGGGGCACCGGAACAACCGGCGCGTTGACGGCCTCGTTCGCGGCCGCGCGCGTCCGCGCGCCGCGGGGCCGCGGCGAGCGCTGGTTGCTCTGCGAGCGATCGGCCGACGACGTCCGGAAATACTACCTGCTCAACCTCGCCCCGACGGCCTCCCTCACGGCGCTCGTCGCACTGGCGCGGGCTCGGTGGCCCATCGAACAACAGTACCGGGAACTCAAGGACGACCTGGGGCTCGATCACTTCGAAGGGCGCAGCTATCGGGGGTGGGCGCATCATGTCGTCTTGACGGCCGTCGCGTTCACGTTCCTGCAGCTCGAACGCGGGCGAGCCGACGCCCCGCTCCGCCCGACGCTGCCCGTTGTCCGCGGATGGGTCCGCGAGATCATGGGACTGCTCTACCTGATCCACAACCGGACGCTGCTGCACACGCTCGATAGTTTCCGTCGGAATCCTCCGCTACGAAGGTGACAAAGTAGTGCTATGTGGCCCTGTTCGACTTCGAGACGCCGACCCGTGAACAAATCATTCCCGAGTGGGTTAAGTGCGAGCGCTTCTTCACGCTGTACAAACCCACGATCGCCCTTCGGCTCGATCGACGACAACTCTTCGACAAGCTCATTGCGAATGACGCGGCGCGCGGATCGGAAGGACGAGGCAAGCAATGGATTCCGGTCGTTGAGGTTTGGTACCCTGAACCGATTCCAGTCTCTGCCATCGTCGAACGCGCAGTAATCAACCACGACGGATCAGAGCTGCGCGTGGAAGTCTTGCGCTGACCCCGCACGTGCGGCGGCGATGTCGAGGCGGCGCGCCGCGTCCCTCATGTCGCCGCCGCTCACGATGTTGTAGCAGCTACAGAGTGGGCAGCTCTTTGAGAGTCAACGAGGTGAGTTGCGCACCGGCCGCCTTCTCACCAAGACGCCTGATGATCTTCTGAACGGCTTCCTCAAGCCATGCTCGTTCTGTGTCGCTCAGCTTTTGGAACTGGCCGTCCTGCGGCGCTTTGCGCGCGGTCTTCGGGTCGCCACGACGCGCCGTCAGTTCGCCGAGCTTCCTGAGAACTTCAAAATCGACGTGAAGGAGCTTCGCGGCGTCCCTGCGCCGTCCTTGGGCTGTCGCGTCGGCCAGAGTTAAGACGAAGTAGGCCATCGACAGCAGCGGCTCGTTGCCGGCCTGATAGCCGCGCCAGCGGTCGTACGCGCTGATGACATCAGGGCTGGCTGTGAAATCAGCGGGCGGCGGCGGGTAGCTCCGGCGTGTGATGAGCAGAGTCGCAGTCCCGCCGCGGATGCCTATGCGGACAGTGCCTGCCAGGGAAATCTGTTGTGGTGTCCCTGGAGGTGGTGGATTGCGGTCGATGACCTCGGCGCTCAGGAACTTGAAGCGAATCGCCCCCGCATTTCCTGTGAGGTCCGCTCCAATCTCCCAACTCCTGAGGAATGGCTCAACTACTGACCGCGCCGCTGCTTCGTCGGGGAAATGGTCGGCTGGTTCAACGAGCAGCGCGCCTTCCTCGGTTCGGAAGCGGCCGAGCGCGTTCTCGAAGGCAAGCGGCTTCGGATTGTCGTACTCGCTGCCCTTTTCAGACCCGATAGCGAAACGCAGTCGTTCGACGTGAGGGTCACGCATCAACGAGAGCGTAAGCCGTCTTCCTGGTTTGCGGAAGACTGAACGCATGGTCACCGAGGTTCAACGCCTGCGTGAGGAGGAAATGCGCCGTCTCCGACCAGCCGTCGTACGTCGATGGGCGCTGGCTTTGGTCTTCGCGCTGATTTCGGCTGCAGCCGCTGGCTCGGGCTACGCGTGGGTTGCTCGGCCACATGACGCCGAACTAGATGTACTTCGTTCCATGATGGAGTTCGCCGACCGCATCGAACGCAGGGTCCTAACGATGACACCTACCGAGCGACGGCAGTTCGATGCACTGATGAGGTGGAGTCCGTCCACGAAGCGCTGAGGTCGCCGTTTCGCAACGAGCCAGGAGAACGCGGCGATGCAATTGGCACGATCCAATGCCTTGGATTAGACGAACATTTGGCGAAATTTCAGAGTGCGAGTTAGCACTCTCTCGTTGCGACTGCTAGGAAAACTTGTAAACTTTCGAACACCCTTGGGCTTCCGCTCGCGGGTCCAGTTGGCAATGAAGGAACTGCTCGACAAGCTCTCGTCGTACAACCTCTTCAACTACCTCCTGCCAGGGACGGTGTTTGTCGCACTTGCGGAGCGCGTCTCCGCTCATCGGTTCGGTAACGACAACATCGTTGTCGAGCTATTCGCCTACTACTTCATCGGCCTCGTCATCAGCCGCCTCGGCTCGCTCGTTCTGGAGCCGCTACTGAAGAAGACGGGATTTGTCGCGTTTGCGCCGTACAAAGACTTTGTCCGCGCCTGCGCGCACGATCCAAAGATCGAAACGCTGTCAGAGCAGAACAACATGTTCCGAACGTTGTGCGCTCTCTTCCTGGCCCTGCTGGCTCTTCGCCTGTTCGACTTCATCGTCTGGTATTTCGGCATTTCTCATCGCGTCACGTCGCCGATGCTCCTCGTCGCACTTCTCCTTCTCTTTGCGTTCGCGTATCGGAAACAGACTAACTACGTCAAACAGCGCGTCGAGGTCGCAAAATCATGAGCATCGTCAAATCGTTCTCGGTCGGCAACGGAGACATGTTCTACATCGAGCACAACACGGACAACTTCACCATCATCGACTGCTGCCTATCGGCTGACAATCGCAAGACGATCGTCGACGAGATCAAGAAGAAGGCTGGGGCAAAGGGCATCACGAGGTTCATCTCCACGCACCCTGACGGCGATCACATTCAGGACCTCGTTTACCTTGACGATCAGATCTCGATCGCGAATTACTACGTCGTCGATAATGAAGCGACGAAATCTGAGGAGACCGAGGACTTTAAACGCTACCGCGCGTTGCGCGATTCGCAGCAGAAGGCGTTCAAAATCTTCGCAGGATGCACCCGCCGCTGGATGAATGAGTCAGACGCCGAGCGGCAGCACTCGGGGATCACAATCCTGTGGCCGAAGACCGACAACGATGAGTACAAGACCGCCCTCATGTACGCGAAGTACGGCATCTCGTACAACGACATGTCTGCGATCATCAAGTATGAGGTTCAGGACGGCGCCAGCGTACTCTGGATGGGCGACATGACCACCGAGTTCATGGAGAAGATCGAGAACGAAGTCGCCTGGCCGAAGATCGACATCCTGTTCGCTCCGCATCACGGGCGCGATTCCGGGAAGGTGCCGCAGTCGATTCTCAACAAGCTGTCGCCGAAGATCGTGGTCGTCGGCGAAGCGCCGTCCGAACACCTCCACTACTATCCGACGTGCGACACGATCACACAGAACAGCGCGGGCGACATCACGTTCGATTGCACTGGCGGGTGGGTCGATGTTTACGTCGCGAATACCGGCTACTTCCCAACGTGCCTGACCTTCCGACAGGGCTTTTCCGCGTTGGGTGAGCACGGATGGTACGTCGGCAGCTTCGTCGTCCACGCGGCAGCAGCTGTGGCAGCGTGAATCGCTCCCGTTACGGTTGCTGCGCATGAGGCTGCGTTGAGACCGACACATAGCGGCAATGGGCAGGGCAGGGACGGGGCGACATTTTCATTTCAAATACACTCGGGGCCGCCTAAAACCTTGTGGAAAAACGGCGGGGGCCGTACGCTCGGGAGCGCTGCTGACCTCACACGGGCTGGCTATCGCTTTTCAAGAAACTAGTTGCTGCATGGCGCATAACCAAACCGTATTGCGCAGGACACGAGCTTTTCAGAGGCCTCTCTTTGCGCCGCCTCGGCTGGTGTCCGCGCTTCCCGAACCGAAGGGCGTCGTCTACACAAAGCGTTGGGTCGTTGACCTGTTGCTTGCTCTCGCCGGGTACCGCGAAGAAAACAATTTGGTCGATGCCGTGGCGGTTGAGCCTTCGGCGGGGGATGGGGCATTCCTCGGACCAATGATCGAAACTCTTGTGGCGTCCTGCCGACGGCTAGGCCGTCCGTTGTCCGATTGCGGGAATTCTCTGGTGGCGTACGAGCTTGACGTTGCTAGCGCCGAACGCGCCAGAACGCTGGCCGTAGCCATCCTGACGGAGCACGATGTTGACCGTTCGGTTGCCGAAGGGCTTGCGGCAGCGTGGGTGCGCACCGGAGATTACTTGTTCGAGGCCACTAGCGTCGAAGCGGATTTCGTCATCGGCAATCCGCCCTACATTCGGCTCGAGGACATCCCCGAGGAAACCGCCTCCTTGTACCGCGACGCGTATCCGACGATGTGCGGAAGAGCCGATTTGTACGTGGCTTTTTTTGAGGCCGCGTTGTGCCAGCTAAAAACAGACGGCGTCTGCGCGTTCATCTGCGCTGACCGCTGGATGCGCAATCAATACGGAGCTGAACTGCGCGAACTTGTCACCTCGGCCTACAGCGTCGATCTCGTGGTCGAAATGCATAGGGCCGACGCCTTCCACGAGGAAGTGGACGCGTACCCGGCGATTACCGTCATTCGACGCAAACGGCAGGGGCCTGTCGTGGTGGCAAGTGCGGGCGCGGAAGCGGTCACGACAGCGCCGAGCACGCTTGCGGAAACGCTTCTCGCAACAGGGCAGCTGGACGCTCCAGCGCTGCCGGACGGCCTGAAAACCGCGCTCATCGAGAAATGGTTTCATGGTTCCGACCCTTGGCCATGCAATTCTCCCGAACAATTGGCGCTGCTAAGGAAGCTGGAAGAAAACTTCTTGGCTCTCGAGTCCGGTGCCAAGGTCGGTATCGGCGTCGCAACCGGCAACGATGATGTGTACGTTACGAAAGATGCTGCGCTAGTGGAACGTTCGCGGCTCCTGAAACTGGCGCTCGTCAAAGATATTTGCGGCGGTAAGCTCGAATGGTCTGGCCATTATCTGGTGGACCCGTGGAACAGCAAGGGGTTAGTGGAGCTCGACAAGTATCCACGGCTGAAAGCATATTTCGAGAAGCACGGCGCGGCACTGAAACGGCGACACACTGCAGCAAAAAGCAAGGCCGGGTGGTACAAAACCATCGACCGTGTGACTCATGCGCTGACATCACGGCCGAAGCTCTATATCCCGGATATCAAAAACATCCTCGACCCCGTGCTTGACCTGGGAGAGACGTACCCGCATCACAACCTGTATTTCATCGCATCCGATACATGGGATTTGGAAGTGCTCGGGGGGCTGCTCATCTCCGCCATGGGGCAATTTTTCGTCGCGTCCTACGGCGTCCGCATGCGCGGCGGCTATTGGCGATTTCAGGCGCAATACCTGCGTCGAATTCGTGTGCCGGACCCAAAAACCATATCGAAGCCTCACGCACAAGACCTTGTCGAAGCCTTCCGGCAACGTGACCGCAAGCGGGCTACACTGACGGCCCTCGAGGTTTATGGCGTCACGCAACGGGAGTTGGAGGCGGCGATTGGACATCAGTAAACGACTGCACAAGGCAGTCCAAAGCTACTGGGATGCTCGGGCGCGAAACAAAGAGAAGCAAGTCCAGTCAGGAAAAATCGACGCCGGAACGCGCGGTGAGGTGACGGGCGGAACGCAAATGGGGGCGCTCGAGGTTTTGGTGGCGGATATCCTCTGTGATGCCGGACTGAAGCGCTTGGACGTACGTACGCGCACGGCACTGGAACTGCCGGGGTATTTCAGGGCCACAAAAAAGTGGGATTTGATTGTCGTCTCCGATAGCCAGTTGGTCTTGGCAATGGAGTTCAAATCTCAAGCGGGCAAGTCTATCGGCAACAACGTCAACAACCGTTCTGAAGAAGCGGTTGGAAGCGCCAAGGACATCTGGACCGCGTTTCGCGAGGGCCGCTTTGGAAAGTCGCCAACACCGTTCCTTGGATATTTCTTCCTGCTCGAGGACCGCGACAACGTAAAGAAGCCGGTCGCCAACAAGGAGCCGTATTTCGCTGTTGACCCTGAATTCCGCGGGGAGGCGCCACGTTGCTCGCTACCTGTAACAGTTGGGTCTCGTAACTCTTCGTCGTATTCAAGCAATCTTGAAATTGTCCGGCGCTGATTTTGCCACTCTGCTGCGCGATGCAGCAGGTTTTGCATAGTATGCCAATCCGTTGTGAGCTTTCCGCAAGTTCCTGGACCTTGTCGCTTCCGATGACCGTCTCTCCGTTGGCCTTGAGGAAGTGAATGGTGGTGTTGAGCTTGGGCGCGGTCTGCTCGAAGATGCCGTCGCACGGG
>JAYVMG010000594.1:0-6275 GCA_043759095.1 Acidobacteriota bacterium
TGCACGGCCACGCGCACGACATATGCATCATCGGTCTCGGCAGGCGTCACGCTCGGGTCCGCCCTGGCCTCCGGCACCATCGAGCACGCCGACGTCGTCGAGATCTCGCCGGAAGTGGTCGAGGCGTCACACTTCTTCGACCGCGAGAACGGCGGCGCCCTCGGGAAACCGGGCGTGCGGCTGATCGTCGGCGACGGACGATCGCATCTGCTGCTGACGCCAAGGCGCTACGACGTCATCGTGTCGGAGCCGTCGAACCCGTGGATGGCTGGCGTCGCGTCGCTCTTCACGCGGCAGTTCTTCGAGGCGGCGCGCGCGCGCCTGAAGCCGAACGGCTTGCTCTGCCAGTGGGCGCACACCTACGACATCAGCCCGCAGGATCTGCAGTCCATCGTCCGGACGTTCGGATCGGTGTTTCCGCAGGGAACCCTGTGGATGATCGGCGGAGGCGATCTGCTGCTCGTCGGAGCGCGAGACGGCGAGATCCTGCCGCGGCTATCGGCCGTGGACGCCGGGAGCCGGATCGGCACGATCGGCGCGACGCTCGCCGACGTGGGCATCAGCGACGGGATGGCGCCGTTTGCGCTGCTCTCCCAGTTTGCCGGCGGGCCACAGGAACTCGAGCGCTACGGCGCGGGAGCGCTGATCCAGACCGACGATCGAACCGCCCTCGAGTACTCCGCCCCGCGTGGCATCTACGGCCGAAGCCGGGAGGACAACGCCGCGACGATCCGATTATTGACGGTCGACCGGCCGGCTGCGGTTCGCGATACCTTCACCCGCGCCACCGATGCGGAATGGACCGCACGGGGCCTGATGGACATGAAGGCGCAAGCGTTTGCCGGCGCCTACGACGCCTTTCACCACGCCGTCACGCTGAACAGCCGGAACGCCACCGCTCTGTCCGGCCTCTCAGACGCCGCCGGGGCAACGGGCCAGGTGGACGCCGAGCGCGCATGGTTGACGGCGATCACGGGCCGCGAGCCAGACAACGCGAACGTGCGCATCGAGCTTTCCCGCGTGCTGGCGGTGACCGGCGACATTCAGGGAGCGATCGAGGCCGCCTCGGATGCGCTGCGCCTGTCCCAGGACGAGCCGCGTGCCGCCGAGCAACTGGCGTCTGTATTCGCCGACGCCGCTGACAGCGAACGACTGGCGTCGCTCGCAGACGCGATGGTCGAACATTTCCCCGGCCGGCCCGAAGCAGGTTTTTACCAGGCCACCGCTTTCTTTCTGCGCGGACGGACGCAGCAGGCCGTCGATACCGTCCGTCAGGTCGTGAATGCGCGGCCTGACCACGCGCGCGCGCAAAGCCTTCTCGGCGCGGCGTGTGCGGCGCTTGGCCAGCGCGACTGCGCGGCGACCGCGTTCGACGCCGCCATCCGCGCGAATCCTCGCGATGCCTCATGTTATGTGAACGCCGGACTCCTCAGCCTGCAGACCGCAAACCCAGCCGCAGCCGTGGACTACTTCGCAAGCGCGCTCACCATCAATCCGTCCTCGAAGGCCGCGCGCGATGGCCTCGCGCAGGCGCGCACGCAACTCGTCTCGCGGAACTGATCTCCAAACTTCTGAAGCGCGATTCAAAATAAACGCGCACGCCGATACTGTTCGGACCGACGTGTGCGCCGATATGTGTAGCAGGAGCCATGGACGTTGTCAGCTCGCGCGTCCAACTGCGCGGCACACGAATTGCTCTTGGATCGGACGGAGGATGTGATGAGTCTCGTTCGGCTTCTCGGCTTCACCACTATGGGCTGCGGATGCGTGGTCGGCCGGTATCGCGAAGTGGCCACCAGCCGCGAGGTGACCTACGTCGAGGAAAAAGGCCAATCCTGTGGGAGCCACGGCCATCGGCGGAACCACACGATCGCCACGGAGCGCCTCGCCGTCGCGGGTCTGTCGACCCTGATCAGCAAAGCGTCCTGAGCCGGGTTGTGTGACCGCAAGGCCACAACCCTGTATCGCTCCCGCCTCACTTCTTTGCCTTACCCCCTACCGTACTTGTCATCCCGCGCCGAAAACAGGGCGTGTCAGTCATTCTCAAGCCCCATAGGATCCTGAAGACCGGCCAGACCGAGAACCGCTTCTATCTCGCGGATTGCCTGGACGTCTTCGCGCACCTCGAACCGCACAGCGTCGACGTCATCGTCACCTCGCCGCCCTACAACATCGGGATTCAGTACAACCGGTACCAGGACACGCTGTCGGCGGGTGAGTACATGGAGTGGACGAACATGTGGGTGGCGGCGGCCACGAGAGTCCTCAGGCCGGACGGGTCGCTGTTCCTGAACGTGGGCGCCAAGCCCAGCGACCCATGGACCGCGCTCGACGTCGTCCAGGCCACGCGGTCGCACCTGAAGCTGCAGAACATCATTCACTGGATCAAGTCGATCGCCATCGACCGCTCCTCCGCCGGAGCGGCGGCGGGCCTGACGCGCGACCTGGCGGTCGGCCACTACAAGCCAATCAACAGTGAACGCTTCCTGAACGATTGCCATGAATTCATCTTCCACCTGACGCCGAACGGCGCGACCACCCTGGATCGGCTGGCACTGGGGGTGCCCTATCAGGATCAGTCGAACATCGCCCGCTGGCGCGGGGCGTCGGGGGGCGTTCGCTGCCGCGGCAACACGTGGTTCATCCCGTACGAGACGATTCAGCATCGCGACCGCGACCGTCCGCACCCGGCGACGTTCCCGACGCGCCTGCCCGAACAGTGCCTGCGGCTCCACGGACTGGACCGGATTCAGGTGGCGATGGATCCGTTTACGGGCCTGGGCAGCACAGCGGTCGCCTGCGCCCGGCTGGGCGTGAACTTTATCGGATCCGATCTGGATGAAACGTACCTGGACGCCGCGGTGGAACGCGTGGCGGGCCTGAGCAAGCCGAGGATGGCGAAGGCGACTATTTCTTCGTCGAAGAAACGGGTTTCGGCGGCGGTTTAAGCACGTATTCCTTACGGAACCAGGGGTTCGCACCCTTCCGCGCAATCTTGACTTCAACCTGACGCCGCCGCTTGGTGGCGTCGGGATTCTTCGAGTAGTACCCCAGCACGTAGTAGTCGCTTGTCTCGGCGTCAATGCGCTTGAGCGCTTTGCTGAAGTCGTTCTGATTGACGACGGCGATGCCGCCCGTCTCCTCGGCAATCACGCGCAGGCTGTCCTGGGACTTGCGCACGTATTCGTTCCACTGCTGCGGGTCGACCTGTTCGTCGATGTCGCCCATGCCGACCAGCCCGCGCGGGTCGATGGTGTACATCGTCACATTCGATCGATTCGCCTGCCGCGTCAGCTCGCCCAGTTCGCGCGCGAGATCGGCGTCCGCGAAGGTTTCACTCTGTTTCTGCTGTTGCGTGAACGGGTCCGTCGCCGGGTTGCTGCCGTTTCCATTCTGCGAGTTCGCCTGGTTCTGGTTCCTGGCAAACTCGTTCTGCGCAAACGGCGAGTTCGGATCCATCAGGCCAAGGCGCGAGTCCTGAAATGGGTTGAAGTCGTAGCCATCGCTGACGTAAATCAGCGCCTTGCGGCGGTTGTGCACGGCGTCGAGGTTGTTCAGCAGGTCGTTGACCGTCGAGAACGCCACGTGCGCGCGATAGCGGACTTCGCTCGGGCCTTCCGCGCCCGATGCGCCCTGAATGATGTCCGACGGCTTCAGCTCGCTGCCCGCCATCTTCTTGATGGCTTCATCGAGCCGCGTCTTGTCGTAGGTCATGTCGACCGCGATCGACGAGGGGCCGCTCGACACGATGCCGAACATGTCGCCGTCGTGCACCAGTTCGCGCGAGATCCGCTTGAACAGATCGCGCACGCGGCCCGTGTTGTGAAACTGGAGATGGAGGTCGTCGACGAAAAACAGGAAGATGCGCCCCGACACGTCGTTGCGTGGACGGCTCGGCGGCAGCACAATGCCCTCGGGCGGCGGCGGAGGCGGCGGCGCCATCACGTTCGTCACGCGGCCGCCGGTGACCACGGTCATTGACGTGATGTCCTGCTTCACCCCGTCTTCGAAGATCTCGAATTCTTCTTTTTTCAGGTCGGGGATGAAATTCCCCTTCTCGTCGCGGACGATGATGTCGTTGGTGACGAGATCGACCTGGACCTTGAACGTCGGCCCCTGTGTCGAGGCCGTGCTCGGCGGCGGTGCTGCCGGCGTTTGAGCCGAGAGTCCGGCCGTCAGTGCCACGAGTGTTGCTGTGGACCAGAAACCGTTCCTGTTCAAACTCATAGGGCTGAATTATACATCCTGGAGCGCCCGCCTGGCGGTCCGTGTGACGACCGTCGTGGCGGCCACCGTAGCCGCCAGACCTGCCAGCAAAACTGCATAGTAAGACGCATCTTTCGGCACCTGAGCCTGCCCCGCCAGCACGAGCGCCTCCCCCGCCACTTTCCCGGCATACGCGTTGACGAACGCTCCGGGCGCACTGCCCAGTGACGCCGCCATGAAATCCCACACGGAAATCGTCGTCAGACCCAGCGCGTAGTTCAGGACGTTGAAGGGCGCGACCGGCGACAGGCGCAGCAGAAAAATGATGCGCCAGCCACGGGCGCTGACGGCGCGCTCGATCGCGACGAAATGCGGCATGCCGGCGAGCCGCTTCGCGACCATATGACGCACAACATAGCGACCCAGGAGGAACGCCGTCGTCGATCCCAGCATCGAACCGATGGACGCGTAGATCACGCCGCGCGTCAGCCCGAAGACGGCGCCGCCCGCAACGGTCAGCAGAGTCGACGGGATCAGCGCGACGATTGCTGCAGCATCGATCAGGATAAATACGAGTGGCGCGGCGGAACCGAGGCTCCGGATGTGCGCGACGAACGTGAGCAGACGCGGCGCGAGCGTCCAGCCGGCCCACGCCACCGTGAGCACGGCGGCGATTGCCGCAGAGACGCGGATGCGCTGTCGCAAGCGGGGCTCGACGGTCAGTCTCCTGCGGGGTCGGTGCCTGGCGCAGCGGGTGCGGACGGCGCGCTCGCCTCCACGCCGCCCGGGGCGGCTCCGGGTCGCGGGCCGCTGCCGCTGCGTCCGCCTCGCCGGCGTCGCCGGCGTTTCCGCGTCGCGTCCTCCGCAGACGGCATGGATGGCGACGCGACAATCGCGCCGCTTTCGACCTCTGGCGGAGCCGTCGCAGCGAACTGAGTCGCGGCCGGCGCGGGCGTGTCGCTCGCTTCAGAATCCGTCTCGGCTTCCGCCTCGCTGTTGCCCACTTCCGCGGCTTCTTCCGCGGCAGCGGCGTGCTTCGCGGCGCGTTCAGCGCGGCGACGCTCGCGCCACTTGTCGGCGTCAGCGGACGGGATTGGCGTCTCGACAATCGCGCGCCAGTCGAAGGTGATGTCGGGGTTCTGTTTTTCGAGCGCGCGGCGAAGTTCAGCGTCGAACGGCTCGCGACCCACCTTGACGTCCGGCGGAGAGCGATACCAATAGAGTACGCGCGGCCTCACCTTGCCACGACGGTTCGTGGTCTGGTGCATGAGATAGAAATTCTCGACGCCGCGCTTGTCGCGCGAGAACCTGAGGAAGGCCAACTACTTCTTCTTTTTCTTGGGCGCGGCTTTCTTGGGCTTCGAGGCCGTGGCTTTGGCCTTCGCGGACGTCGCAGGCTTCGCTTTCGCGGCGCGCACGGGCTTGCTCGCCTTCGCCGCCGGCTTCTTCACGGCCGGCTTCGGCGCGGGCTTCGCGGGCGGTTTGGCGACTGGCGCCGCCACCGCTTTCGCGATGGCGGTCACGACGGACTTCATCATCGGCTTCACGATCGGCTTGACGCGGGCGTGCGGCGAAATCGCCTCGCGACTGCGATGCACGATCGTGAAGCGCGGCTCGTCGCCGACGATGTGGTAGCTCCAGATCTCCGCGACGTGAATCTGGTTGTCCTCGCACAGCCTGCGCGCCACGTCGACCATGCCTGCGGGAACATACAGGTGGAAGGCCGCCCGAATCCGGCCGTAGTGCGCCCACTGCGCGAGCGCTTCGAGATGGTTCACCGACTCGCCGGTTTCAATCTCGACAATGACCTGCAGACGGTGACCGCGGTCCTGCGACAGGAGCACGAGGTCTGGAAAGACCGCTGAGGGCCCGGTCCCGACCGGCATATTCTGCTCGACGCCCGGGTTCATGCCGGCTTCGTACTTCCGGCGGAACTTGGCGTGCAACAGGCGAATAATGCGGTCGTGCTCGAGCTGCTCGCGGACGGGCCGCACCAGAATCGGACTCAACGAGCGCCTCCAAATGGTTGGATAAGCACGATCAAACGCCGAATCTTAGCATGATTCAGT
>JAYVMG010000595.1:0-2360 GCA_043759095.1 Acidobacteriota bacterium
GGCTGAGCAGCCGCTTGCCGTTCAACTGTCCGCCGTTCACCAGCATCTGCGCGAACTGGATGTAGTCGTCTGCGGTGGACCACAACCCGCCGCCGCCCGAGAACAGCGTCTTCGTCGCCAGCCAGCTCGGCGTGTCTGTGCGCGAGAGCTTGCTGTCTTTTCGTTCGTAGAGGGTCACCACGCGGGACATCCGATCGTCGGTGGGATAGAACGCCGTGTCCTTCATCCCGAGCGGCTCGAAGATCCGCTTCTGCAGGAACTGATCGAAGGTCATCCCCGACGTGATCTCGACGATGCGGCCGAGAGTTTCGATGCCGGAGAGCGCGCTGTACTGCCACTTGGAGCCGGGCTGGAAATCGAGCGGGACGGCGCCAAGCGTCGGCACGTACGCGGCGAGATTGCTGCTGGTGTTGCGCGGCGAGATGCGCGCGCCCTCTCGCGATCCCGGTCCGCCGGTCTCGAGACCGTTCGTGTGCGTCATCAAATCGCGAATCGTCAACTCACGCTCGGCGGGCACGGTATAGATCTCGGGTGCGGGCGGCGGCTGTCCCGGCGTGGCAGGCGCGGCGCCGCGCGCGCCACTCGTCGTCTTCAGGATGGCCACCTTGGGATTCTTGAACTCCGGAATGAAACGCGACACCGGATCGGTGAGGCGCAACTTCCCTTCCTCCATCAGTATCAGGATCGCGACGCCGGTGACTGGCTTCGACATCGACGCCATGCGGAAGATCGCGTCCTTGCGCATCGGCGTCTTCGCCTCGACGTCCATCAGGCCCTGCGCTTCGAAATGCGCGATGTGCCCCTTGCGCGACACCATCGTCACCGCGCCGGTGATTTGTCCCGCACCGATCGAGGCCTTGATGACGTCGTTGACGCGCTGCAGTCGCTCGGAGGACATGCCGACGTCCTCCGGCTTGCCGCTCGGCACGGTGGTGGCGGCGGTCAGCGTGAGCACGGCGAGCAGAACGATGGCGAAACGAGTGCGCATGGAAACTCCTTTTTTTCGGTGACCTACCTTACACCCGGACGGCGCCAGGAAGAGAGGATAATGGCGCCGCAGGAGGTCGTGATGGCTCGGCCCAGATTGACGATGTGCAGCCTCGTCGCGATCGCGCTCGCGACCGGATCGCTGGCAGGCCGCGCGCAGGTGTTCGCGCCGCGCGATCTGGACGGCATCTGGAACTACGCGACGATGACGCCGCTCGAGCGTCCTCGGGATCTCGCCGCGAAAGCGACCCTGACGCCGGCGGAAGCCGCCGACTACGAGCGCCAGACGATTGACCGCCAGAGCGCGACCAACAACACCGCCGGTCCCGACTGGTGGGATCCGGGCACGCGTTTTCTGATCAACGGACGCACGTCGCTGATCGTCGATCCGCCGGAAGGCCGGGCGCCGGCGCTCACCGCCGACGCGCAGCAGCGGGCGGCGGCGCGAACGCAGGCGCGCCGCGCACGGGGACCCACCGACGGCCCCGAGGATCGCGCGCTGAATGAACGCTGCCTGAACTGGACAGTGGCCGGTCCACCGATGCTGCCCGGCGTCTACAACAACAACGTCCAGATCCTCCTCACGCGCGACTACGCCGCGATCGTCTCCGAGATGATCCACGACGCGCGCATCGTGCCGATGGACGGGCGCGCGCACGGCGACGTGCCGCGCTGGATGGGCGATTCACGCGGGCGTTGGGATGGCAACACGCTGGTCGTGGACACGGTCGGCTTCACCGACAAGACGGCGTTCCGGGGATCGGGCGAGCGTCTGCACCTGGTCGAGCGCTTCACGCGCGTCGACGCCGAGACGATCGAGTATCGCTTCACGGCCGAGGATCCGTCGACGTGGACCCGGCCGTTTACGGCAACGTTTCCGATGAAGAAGACGGTGGGGCCGATCTACGAGTACGCCTGCCACGAAGGCAACGAGCGCAGCATGATCGGGATGCTCAGGGGCGCGCGCGCGACGGAGAAGTTTTAGCCGCGTCGTGCTTGTTGAGATCGCGCGCGAGGATCAGCTTGAACGTCAGCCGATCTGATCCGTCGGTGAGGCCGACGCCGATGCCCGCCTCGATATCCCAGTCGTTCCAGGTTCGATCGACAACGCCGAACACTTGATGCGACTGTTCGCTGCCAGGGAGAAACGCGTGCAGGGGGCCGAAGGCCGAGTACTCCTCGACCGCCAGCGCGAGGCCTGACGAAAAGTTGTAGGCCACGCGCACGGCCGGCACGAACTCGAGATTCTTCACCCCGTCGTACGCCGTGTCGACAATGGGGTTGATGATGATGTCCACGGGTTTCAGGTGCCAGCCGATGATCGGCCGGATCTCGGACGTGATGCGCGTGGTGTCCCACCGCGCGGCGTTCAC
>JAYVMG010000596.1:0-2360 GCA_043759095.1 Acidobacteriota bacterium
CGCGACCGATCGCCAGAAGCGGGGGGGTCATCCCTTCAGTATACCGTCCCAAAAGTGATTGAGCGGTCCGCGGCCATGGCCGAGGCCGGGCGCGTGCGCAATCGCGCCCGCCACGTACTGCTGGGCGCGCAACGCGGCCGCGGGCAGATCGTGTCCCAGCGCCAGGCCCGCCGCGACGGCAGACGCATACGTGCATCCCGTGCCGTGCGTGTGCCGCGACTCGACACGCGCCACGCGGAATTCGTGAAACGCATGTCCGTCGAACAGAAGGTCCACGATCTGTGAGCCCTGAGCCCTGAGCCCTGAGCCCTCCAAGTGTCCCCCCGTGATGATCACCGCCGCTGCGCCCATCCCGTGAATCCGCCGTGCGGCCTCTCGCGCATCGTCCGCTGACTGGATGCGGAGCCCGCTCAACGCCTCGGCCTCGGGGATGTTCGGTGTCACCACGCGCGCGCGCGGCAGCAGTTCCGTGCAGAGTACGCGCACACCGTCCTCGTCCAGAAGCCGCTCGCCGCTCGACGACACCAGCACCGGGTCGAGGACGACCAGCGGTAGATCCAGTTCGGCAATCGCCGCTGCCACGGCTTCGACAATTGCGGCGTTGGCGAGCATGCCGATCTTCGTCGCGTGGATCGTGAAATCGCCGGCGACCGCTTCGATCTGCGCGGTGACCAGATCCGCCGACAATGGCGCGGTCGCCTCGATGCCCTGGGTGCTCTGGACTGTGACGGCCGTGATCGCGCTCGCGCCGTAGACGCCGAATGCGGCGAAGGTTTTCAGGTCGGCCTGAATGCCGGCGCCGCCGCTCGAATCGCTGCCCGCAATTGTCAGTGCTATCCGCATACGCTAAGATCCGCCTTCATGTACCCCACATTGCTCGACACAATGACGACCCGGGCCGATTCACGCTTTCGCACGGCTGAGCAGGCCGGTGCGGTCCTGTTCGTGACGGTCCTCACGGCCGTTGCGGCGCAGATCAGCATTCCGCTGCCGTTCACCCCGGTGCCGTTCACCTTCCAGCCGCTGGTGGTGCTGCTCGGCGCGGCTGCGCTCGGCTCTCGGCTCGGCATGTCGAGCCAGATTCTGTACCTCGCGCTCGGTATCGCAGGCCTGCCGGTGTTCGCGGCGTCGCCGATGCTTCCGCAGGGGGCGGCACGTCTGCTTGGCCCGACCGGCGGCTACCTGATGGCGTTTCCGTTCGCCGCGTTCGCCGCTGGCTGGCTGGCTGAACGCGGATGGGATCGCCGGTACTTCACTGCTGTCCTCGCGATGGCCTGCGGGCTCGCCGTTGTGTTTGCCGGCGGCGTCCTCTGGCTGTCAATGGCGTCCCGTCCCGCGATCAGCGTCTCGCACGCGCTTGCCGTTGGCGCCGTGCCGTTCATCATCCCCGATCTGCTGAAGCTGTTGATGGCCGCTGCCGTGATGCCGGGGTTGTGGCGCATCACGGGGTCGGCTTCGCGTTAGCCCGTCCGAACACCAGCAGAAACACGAACGGCGGGAAATCCTCCCGCTTGATCAGCTCAAACCCCGCGGCGCGTGCGGCCTCGATCACCGTTGTCGGATCGACGCGGTGATCCGAAGACGGTCCGGGTCCGCCGTTGCCCGGCGTCCAATCCACGATTCCCAGCCGGCCTTGGGGCTTGAGTGACGCCGCGACGTTGCGCAACAGCGTCACGACCAGTTTCGGATCTTCCGGATCGTCCATCTCGTGATATGCGTCGGAGATGAGCGCGGCGTCGAGCGCGCCCGGCAGATGCGGGTCGCTCGCCGTGCCGAGCACCGTTTTGACGTTCGTCAGGTTCTGGCTCTGCATCCGCCGGCTGATTCCCAAGAGCATGGCCGGTTGAATGTCCTCGGCGTACACGTTGCCGTTCGGGCCGACGCGCTCGGCCAGCCGCAGCGTGAACCACCCGCCTGCGGCGCCGAGTTCGGCGACGTTCGATCCTTCCGCGACGCCGATCGCATCCATGATCTGATCCGGTTTCTGCCACTGATCGCGATCCGGCGCTTCGAGCAGGCCGAGATCCTGGGTGCCGAAGAGACGGCCATTGGGCTTCGCCTGCTGGCCGGAGTGGTCGGGTAGATCGCGCGCGGCGGGTAGGTCAGGTAGGTCATGTAGGTCTCGTGGGGCTGGCAGGGCGGGTAGGGGAGACACGGAGAGGAGAAGGCAGACGATCAGCGTGATCAGTCTTCTACCCACTTGACCTACCTGACCCACCTGGCCTACCTGCCCTTTTCCTGGTCGCCCACGATGCCGCCTTTCGTCATCGACTGGACCGAAAGGATCTCGTTCAGGCGACTCTCGTTCATCAGGCCTCGTTCGAGCACGAGCGCGCGAATCGTCTTACCGCTCTTCACCG
>JAYVMG010000597.1:0-2348 GCA_043759095.1 Acidobacteriota bacterium
TTGAGCAAAACGCCCGCGCCCATGCGGGAACGGAATCCGAAGATCTCAGCCGAATTCGAACGCATCGTCGGACGGCTGCTCGAAAAAGATCGCGAGACGCGCTATCAGTCGGCCGCCGATCTACGAGCCGACCTTCGACGCGTCGAGCGCGATAGCAGCACCGCGACGGCGGTGTCCGCGCACCAGCGGAAACGGTCGCGGGTCGTGCCGATTGCGGTATCCGCTGGCGCCGGCGCGTTCCTTCTGATTGCGGCGGCGATCTGGTGGTTCAGCACGGCGGCGCATCAGGTGACATCGCCGTCCGAGTATGCGCAGATCACCAACTTCACCGATTCGGCCACCTCGCCGAGCCTCTCGCCCGACGGCCGCATGGTGACCTTTATTCGCGGTGGGGAAGCGTTTCTGAGCCGCGGGCAGATTTACGTCAAGCTGTTGCCGAACGGCGAATCGGTCAGGCTCACCAATGACGATGCGGCGAAGTACGGACCAGTGTTTACACCCGACGGCGCACGCATCGTTTATACGCGCGTCACCGGCGACACCTGGGATACGTGGTCGGTTCCGGCGCTCGGAGGCGAGCCGACGCGGTTGCTGCCGAACGCGTCGGGCCTGACGTGGCTCGACGAACATCATGTGCTGTTCTCAGAGATCAAGACGGGCCTCCATATGGGAATCGTGACGGCTACGGACGGCCGGGCCGAGTCGCGCGACATCTACTTGCCATCGCACGAGCGGGCGATGGCTCATTTCTCCTACGCGTCGCCCGCCCGCGACGCCGTGCTCATCGTGGAAATGGACCGTACCGCGGCGTGGCAGCCGTGTCGGCTCGTGTCGATCAATGGAGGTGTGACCGGCACGCAAGTGGGTCCGGGCGGCGAGTGCACCGCTGCAGGCTGGTCTCCCGATAGTCACTGGATGTATTTCGCCGCGACCGTCGGTGGAAATTCGCATCTATGGCGCCAGCGGTTTCCCGACGGCCGACCCGAGCAGATCACCTTCGGTCCGACGGAAGATGAAGGGATTGCCGTCGCGCCGAACGGCCGGTCCCTCATCACCGCGATTGGCCAGCGCCAAAACGCTCTCTGGATTCACGACAGCGCCGGCGAGCGTGCGATCTCCTCGGAGGGCTACGTGATCGGCCAGGAACAAGGGGTGCCCCCTCGCCTGTCCGTCGACGGCGCGCGTGCGTATTGCCTGATGCGCCCAGGCACCACGTCGTCGTCCTTCGAGCTTTACGCGGTCAATATCGCGTCGGGCAAAGCCGATCGGGTGCTTCCGGGCGTGGCGGTCAAGGACTTCGATATCTCGCGCGACGACCGCGAGGCGCTTTACACGACGGTGGAGAAGGGCGACATCCAGATCTGGATCGCACGGCTCGACCATCGGTCGTCCCCCCGCCTGGTGACGCGCTCTGGCGACGCACCCTCTTTCGGTGCGAACGGCGAGGTGGTGTTTCGAATGCTCGACGAGCACGTCAACTATCTGGGCCGCGTCAGCAAGGACGGCGGCGGACGTCAACGCCTCTCGTCAATCGCCGTGATCGAGAAGCTCGACGTGTCGCCCGATGGCGAATGGGTGCTGGCCGGCGCGACCGCAGAGGCCAGAGATGGATCGAACCGAATGGTGGCCATTCCTCTGCACGGCGGCGTTGTGCAGACGATTTGCGATGAGCGTTGCCGCCCACGATGGTCGGCCGACGGACGGACGTTCTACGTGGACGGCTTCACTGGCGCGATGCGGGGCAAGACCGTGGCGATTCCGGTCCCGACTGGCCGGACATTGCCGGTCATTCCCGACGGGGTCGTCGACGGAAACGACGCATGGGCCACAGCCGCCGGCGCGCGCACGCTGAATCGATCCGAATCCGATCAGCCGGGAATCGGGCGTTACGCCTTCGTGAAGACGAACGTACAGCGCAATCTCTTTCAGATTCCCATTCATTGAGGTCCGATCGCGGCGAAGCCGATTGTCCTTCGCCAAACCTGCGTCGCGCTGTTGCCGATCACTGTCGCGACGTTTCGGGAGTTGATCGCCCGATGATCACGATGGTTGGCAGGCCTCCGCGAGCCTTCGCCCTGACTCCGGTTGGCGATGTGCATGGACTGCGACACAACGGGAAGCGTTTTGTCGTGGTGATGCCCGTCGGCGAAAGCGCCGGTCCAGCCAAGCGCATCAGCAGTCAGATCAACGTCGTCGTGAACTGGTTCGAAGAGCTGAAGCAGCGGGTGCCGACAACGTGACCGGCGCGCCAGAAGTGCTGTCGTGAGCTTCGCCGCTGAATTACTCCGCACTGGTCGTAGAGGGCGAGACGCTCGCGGCGCGACTCACCGCGCGGCCCGGGCCGTCCG
>JAYVMG010000598.1:0-6235 GCA_043759095.1 Acidobacteriota bacterium
CGCGACGGCAAGCAGGCCGGCATTCGCAGCCCCGGACGGGCCGATCGCGACGGTCGCCACCGGCACGCCTTTCGGCATCTGGACGATCGACAGCAGCGAGTCGAGACCGTTGAGCGCAGCGCTCTGCACCGGCACGCCGATCACGGGCAGGATGGTCTGCGCCGCCACCATACCCGGCAGATGCGCGGCGCCGCCCGCGCCCGCGATGATCACCTGCAGCCCACGGTCAACCGCCGTGGACGCGTACTCCGCCATCCACGCCGGTGTCCGGTGCGCGGAGACGACCTGACATTCATGCGGAATCCCGAATTCGGTCAGGATCGCGTCGGCGTGACTCATCGTGTCCCAGTCCGACTTGCTGCCCATGATGACACCCACAAGATAGGGCTCAGGGCTCAGGGCTGAGGGCTTAACGGGACGGTCAGGCACGCGAGTATTTTATCCGGTCCTTCGGCGATAGAATCTTGAAATGAAGCGCGCTGCTCTTTTCCTCATTCTTGCCCTCGCGGCGCCCGCTGCCGCGCAGACGCCGACGGCTCCGCCGAAGATCGAGCTGCAGTACTCACAGTTCACGCTGCCAAACGGCCTGCGCGTGATCCTCCACGAGGATCACAGCGTGCCGATGGTCACCGTCAACATGTGGTACCACGTCGGCTCCGCGCGCGAGCTCCCCAAGCGCACCGGGTTCGCGCACCTGTTCGAGCACCTGATGTTCATGGGCTCGGGCCACGTCAAGCCGGGCGAATTCGACCAGTGGCTCGAAGCCGCCGGCGGCGACAACAACGGCTCGACCGAGAACGACCGCACGAACTACTGGATCAACGTGCCGGCCAATTCGCTCGAACTCGCGCTGTTCCTCGAGTCCGACCGCATGGGCTACCTCCTCGACTCGATGACGCCAAAAACGGTTGACCTTCAACGCGACGTGGTCAAGAACGAACGCCGTCAGTCGGTGGAAAACCAGCCGTACGGCGAGGCGCAGGTCGTGCTCGGCGAAATGCTCTACCCCGAAGGCCATCCGTACCACTGGCCCGTCATCGGCTACATGGACGATCTCTCCGCCGCGAGTTACGACGATGTGGTGGCGTTTTTCAAGAAGTACTACGCGCCGTCGAATGCCAGCCTGGTGGTGGCGGGTGATCTGGATTCGGTTGCCGCGCGAACAATGGTCGAAAAATATTTCAGTGACGTAAAGGCGGCGCCAGCGCCAGGTCCGATCACGATTCCCGGCGTCACGTTGACGAGCGTGCAGAAGAAGACGATCACCGATCGCGTGCAGCTGCCGAAACTCTTTCTCGCGTGGTTGACGCCGCGCCACTTCGAGCCTGGCGACGCCACGCTCGACGTGGTGGCCGACATTCTGGCCGGCGGAAAGAACTCACGGCTGTTCAAGCGCCTCGTCTACGACATGCAGATTGCGCAGGACATCAGCGCGTTCCAGTCGTCGCAGGCGCTCTCGTCATCGTTCCAGATCATCGCGACGCCGCGGCCGGGTCACACGGTTGCCGAGCTGCAGAGAGTGATCGACGAGGAAATCCAGAAGCTGCAGCGAGAGGCGCCAACGGCGCACGAGCTGGAGCGCTCGGTGAACCAGATCGAGTCGTCGTTCTACAACCGCATGGAGCGTGTCGGCGGCTTCGGCGGCAAAGCGGATCAGCTGAACGCGTACTACACCAACACCGGCGACCCGGACTGGTTCAACGAGGATCTCGCGCGCTACCGCGCGCTCTCGGTGGGCGACATCACCGCCGCCGCGGCGCAGTTCCTGCCGCCGGACAAACGCGTCGAGTTGACGGTGGAACCGGAGAAGAAGCAGTGACGCATCCAAGATTAGCCACGAAGGCACGAAGGCACGAAGAAGAATTGGGTTTGGATTTCGTGTCTTCGTGTCTTCGTGGCCTACTTGTTGTTGTTCTGGCGGTCGCGACGATTTCTGCCCAGGCTCCCGATCGCTCGCACCCGCCGCAGCCGGGGCCGCCAGCCGCGCTGCATCTGCCGGCGATTCAGAAAGCCAAGCTCTCCAACGGCCTGCCGGTGTGGATCGTCGAGCTTCACGACGTGCCCGTGGCGCAAGTGAACCTCGTCGTGTTCAGCGGCACAGCTAACGATCCGCCGGGCAAGTACGGCGTTGCGAGCCTGGCGGCCGTGATGCTGGAACAAGGCGCGGGATCGCGATCGGCGCTCGAGATCGCTGATGCGGTCGACTACCTCGGCGCCGATCTCGGCGCCACCACATCCTCCGACCAATCGGCGGTGCGCCTCCACGTGCCGGTCGCGCGTCTGGCCGACGCGCTGCCGATTATGGCGGATGTCGCGCTGCGTCCGACGTTCCCGAAAGACGAACTCGAGCGCCAGCGGACGCAACGCCTCACCAGCCTGCTGCAGGGCCGCGACGATCCCCCGACGATTTCATCCGTCGCGTTCTCGCGCATCCTCTACGGTAAGGGTCACCGCTACGGCACACCGCAGATGGGCACGGCGGAGACGATCAAGACGTTTACCTCGGACGATCTGCGCGGGTTCTACACCGGCGCTTTCCGTCCGGAGAACGCGATGCTGCTTGCCGTCGGCGACATCACCGCCGATAAGGTGATGCCGCTGTTCGAGAAGAATTTCGGCGCGTGGAAGGCGCCGGGGCCGAGCGCGTCAGAAAAATTGCCCGCGACCGACGAACCGCCCGCCCGACAGATCTACCTGATCGACAAGCCTGGCTCGCCGCAATCGCAGATCCGCATCGGCCGCGTCGGCGTCGCGCGATCCACCGCCGACTTCTTTCCGATTCAGGTGATGAACACGATCCTGGGCGGCTCGTTCACGTCGCGGCTGAACATGAACCTGCGCGAGGTGCACGGTTACTCGTACGGCGCCAGCTCCAACTTCGATATGCGCGTCGCCGCGGGTCCGTTCTCGGCCGCCGCCGGCGTACAGACCGACAAGACGGCTGAGGCGCTGAAGGAATTCTTCAACGAGCTGAACGCGATCCTGAAACCGGCGCCGGCCGAGGAACTCGCGCGCGCGAAGAACTACGTGTCGCTGCGCTACCCGAGCGCATTCGAAACGACCGGCGACGTATCGCGTCGCATCGAGGATGCGCTGGTCTTCCATCTGCCGGACGACTACTTCGCGAAGTACGTCGCGAACATCCAGGCCGTCACGGCCGCTGATGTCCAGCGCGTTGCACAGAAGTACATCCGCCCCGACCACCTCGCCGTCGTCATCGTCGGCGACCTGAAAGCGATTGAGCCCGGCGTGCGCGCGCTGAACCTCGGTGCCGTCAAGGTCATGACAATCGACGACGTCTTCGGGCCCAAGCCCTGAGCCCTAAGCCCTCTCGCTAAGCCCTGCTCTTAGCCCCCGCCATCACGAGCGCGATGCCGCCGACGAGGGCCGCCACGCCGGCGATCGGCGCGACCGGCAGACTGTGTTCCTTATCCGCGTCGACTTTCAGCGGTCCAAGGTCGACCACTCTTTCGCGGGTCGTGTAGCTAAACCCGCCAAACGCCAGCGCGAGCACTCCAACGACAATCAGACAAATGCCAATTATTTTCACAGTGAACCTCTCCGGCGGAGATTCACTGCACGAGCCGGGCCAGATGAGATGCGGCTTGAAATCAAAGCTCGGCTGTGGCACGCGAAGCGCTAGACTTCCGGTCGTGTCGGCGCCCGACGTCCATATCTGGTTCCGCCCCACTGATGCACTCGACGCCGCAGCGATCGACGCCGCGGTGTCCGTGCTGTCGGACGAGGAACGCGCGCGCTACCGCCGATTTCATTTCCCTCGCGACGCGCGCGATTACGCCGCCGCGCACGCGCTGCTGCGCCACACACTGTCCGGCCTCGGCGGCCGCGCGCCGGATTGCTGGCGCTTCGACGCACCGGCGAACGGCAAACCGTTCCTCATGCACGAGGATGCGTTCCGGGCGGAGTTCAGCCTGTCGCACACCCACGGCATGGTCGCGTGCGCGGTGACTACAGCGGCTGACGCCCGCGTGGGCGTTGACGTCGAGTGCATCGATCGCGGCGTGGACGCCGCCGGCCTCGCCGCCCGCTTCTTCGCGCCCGCTGAAGCGGCGCATCTCGCGCAACTCGACGACGAGGCACGACGCGATCGCTTCTTCGATCTCTGGACCCTGAAAGAGGCGCTGGTGAAAGCGCTCGGGGTCAGCATGGCGATGTCGCTGAGCTCGCTTGCGTTCACGATCGGCCCCGGCGGCTCTGTGTCCCTCAACGCGCCCGCGGACATCAACGCACCGGACTGGCAATTCGGCCTGTTCACACCCGCGCCACGTTATCGCCTCGCGGTCGCGGTCCGTCGATCATCCGTTCGCGACGCTCAATTGATCCTGCGATCCGCGGCAGACGTGCCGTAGCGAGCCCCATCGAGGGTAGACTCCCGTTCTCCATGCCTGCGGATCTGATCGCCGGTCGCTACCGCATCCTCTCGCCGATCGGCGTTCGGACGAATGGAACTGGAAGAGTAACAGCTCTCGAGGCTCAACTCTCACGCAGGGCGCGGCTTCCGGGTTTTCTCGACGCCTGAGCCGCGCGAATCATGTCTTGTAAATATGACGGTGATGTTCAAAAATACAAGGTATGAAACCTGAGTATCTCAGGCGTCGCCAGAGTGTCCGGCTGGCCCGGTTGTTACGCAACTTCCCCGCCGTCCTCCTGTACGGTCCTCGCCAGTCGGGCAAAAGCACCTTCGTCCACCACGAGCTGCCGGCGTGGCAGCACATCGATCTCGAGCGCCCGGCCGATCTCGCGGCGCTCGGCGGAGACCTCGAGGGCTTCTTCGACGCGCACCCGCGCCGGGTCGTGATCGACGAGGCCCAACGTCTGCCAGACGTATTCCCCCTACTCCGTCACGTGATCGACCGATCGCGAGCCAACGGCCGGTTCGTGCTGCTGGGATCGGCCAGCCCGCCGCTCCTGCGCACCGCGTCCGAGACGCTTGCAGGCCGCCTGGGCATGCTGGAGCTGACGCCGTTCCGCGCGGTCGAACTGGCCGGTACGCCGGCCGCGCGCGACCGCTGGTTCTGGGGCGGATATCCTCGCGTCCACCGGCTTCGCGGCGCGCGTGCGCGCGGCGAGTGGCTCGACAGCTACGTGTCCACGTTCCTCGAGCGCGACCTGCCGGCGCTTGGTCTCTCGCTTCCCGCCGAACGGCTGCGCGTGCTGTGGACGATGCTCACGCACGTGCATGGGAATCTGCTGAACGTGTCGGACCTGGCGCGATCGCTCGCGGTGTCCGTGCACACGGTGAACAGTCACCTCGACGTGCTCGAGTCCACGTTCATGATCCGCCGGTTGCGTCCGTACTTCGCCAACGTGCAAAAGCGGATGACCAAAAGCCCGAAGGTGTACATCCGCGACACCGGCCTGCTGCACTTTCTCGCGGGACTGCGCCAGCCGCGGGATCTGGACACGTGGTCTCGCAAGGGCAGCTCGTTCGAAGGACTCGTCATCGAGGAGTTGGCCGGGCTGGCCTCCGATCGCCTCGTGCGACCGGAGACCTACTTCTGGCGAACACAAGCCGGCGCCGAGGTCGATCTCCTGATCGTCTCCGGCAAGCGGATCCTGCCGATTGAGATCAAGTTCGGCGCGGCGGTGGATCAGTACGCCGTGGCCGGTTTGCGGCAGTGCATGAAGGATCTGTCGCTCAAGCGGGGATGGGTGGTGTGCTCGGCCACCGAGCCTCGAACGATTGGACGGGGCATCGAGGTGGTGCCCTGGGCTCAGGTCCAGCGCGGCGAAGTGGACTTCGGGTTCTGACCACGAGCAGGCGGAAGTAGAATCTGGCTCTATATTCAAGGAGCGACTTCATGTCCAAACGCCTACTCCACGCGCTCATCCTGGTCATCGTCGTCTTCGCCCCGGTGGTCCTCGACTTCGGGCCCAGGGTGACCGCGCAGGTGCCGACGGCCGCCGATCCGCCGAAGTACGTGCTGCCACCCAAGGCCATCGTCGACGCGTTTGATGCAGAGCCGCTGCCGCAGACGCTGCTCAGTCCGAACAAACAGGTCGTGGCGCTGACGAAAGCGCGCACCTATCCGACCATCGTCGAATTGTCACAGCCGATGCTGCGGCTCGCGGGCTCGCGCGTGAATCCGAAGACCAACGGTCCGCACCGCGCGTCGGGCCTGCAGGGCACCGGCATCTACTCGATCGTGATGAAGAAGATAGCCGACGGCGCCGAAACCAACGTGACGATGCCGCCGCAGCCACGGATCTCCCA
>JAYVMG010000599.1:0-2345 GCA_043759095.1 Acidobacteriota bacterium
AACCGCACCGCGACCGTCGCCATCACGAACCCGGCCATCCCCAGATTCAGAAACGCGTAGATGTTCTTCAGGAATCCGCTCATGTACGGGATCTTCGACAGATCCAGCACGCGGAAGTTGTAGAGATACAACAGCACCAGCGCGAGCAGGAGCAGGAGCTGCGACCACTGGCTGACGTCGCGCAGAAAGATTTTCAGATCCTTGATCAGCAGTTGACGTCTGACCGTGGACAGCGGCAGCGCGCGCACCACCACGTCGAGCGTCTTGAATTTGGTGAACCGCGCCTTCGGCGCCTCCTGCGACCGGCTGTAGCCGGAGAAATACCACCGTTCGCTCGCCGCGCGCAGCACCACGACGGCCGCCAGCGCCGTGGTCCACAGCGCGCCGGCATGCAGCAGATCGCGCCCGCCCTGCAGGCTGGCAAACAACGTCTCCCCCGCCCAGAACGACGGCAGCAAGGGCGTAATCGGCGACTGCAGCGTCGCGAAGAAATCCGTCAGGTCAGGAAGCGACTCGACCCTCAGCAACTGCTCCGGCCGGATGAACCGCAGCACGATCACCAGGCTGGCCGCGAACAGCAGCCCCATCAGCATCAAAATGTCGCGCGCCCGCCGCGCTGGAAACGTGTTCACCAGCACGAGCGTCGCCCCGGTTCCAGCCGCGACGGGAATGATCGAGAACGGCACGATCGTCAGCAGCGCGGTGACGTAGAACATGGGGCCCGCACATTTCGCGCGGCCCACACCGATCAACACCGGCACCAGAAAGATCACCACCATCCACGATGCTTGCACGACCGTGCGCAGGAAGCGCGCGTGGAACAGGCGCCGCGTCGCAATCGGCGCCACCAGCAGCAGCCGCAGATCGTCGGCCAGAAAAAACGTCGACAGCGCGGTGACGACGCCGCTGAAAGCGAGGAAGGAGAGAAACGTCAGAAACAGCCACGACAACCCCATGCGGAGGAGGAAGTCACCGAGCTCCGCGTAATCCTCGAGGTGGCCGGTCAGCCAGAACGATCCCTGATACAGCGCACCGATGACGAGCACGCCGACGCCGCCAAACAGCAGGCCGCGCATCCCGTCGCCACGCTGCCGCCGCTTCGCGCGATTGCGCGACGACCAGAAGTGCGGCAGCAGGAGGTAGGGGTACGGCTGCACCATCACACGATCTCGTCGATCTCCTGCAGCGCGCCGCCGCCGGTCAGCTTCAGGAACACCGCCGTCAGCTGATCGTCGTCTTTTTCGCCGAGCGCGCGAATCTCCGCCACGGTCCCGCTCGCGATGATCCGCCCTTTCAGGATGATGCTGATCCGATCGCACATCTCCTGCGCCACTTCCAGCGTGTGCGTGCTCATCAGGATCCCGACGCCGCGCCCGCTCATCTTCCGAAAGACGTCCTTGATCAGCCGCGCGCCGCGCGGGTCCAATCCGACCATCGGCTCGTCAACGACGACGGCGCGGGGGCGGTGGAGGAAGGCGGCGCACATCACCAGGCGCTGCTTCATGCCGTGCGAGAAACTCTCGACCAGCTCGTCTTCCCAGCGGCCGAGCTCGAACAGCTCGAGCATCTCTTTCACCCGCTCGCCGATCCCCGGCTCGCCCAAGCCGTACAGCCCGCCGTGAAATGTCAGGAATTCTCCGGCGGTCAGCTTCTCGTAGATGAACGGCCGATCGGGGATGAACCCGAGCGACATCTTCGCGTCCTCGGGACGGCTCGCGAGGTCGTGACCGTTGACCAGGATCCGCCCGGATGTCGGCTTCAACAGTCCAGCGATCATCCGCAGCGTCGTCGTCTTGCCGGCGCCGTTGGGGCCGAGGAAGCCGTGGATTTCTCCAGGCTGCACGTCGAGGCTGATGCCGTCAACGGCGGTGAACTTTCCGTACTGCTTGACGAGATCGTCAATGGCGATCATTTGCGACACGCACAACAGGCCGACTCACGCGTCGGAATCGGAATCGCGAGCGAGCCGAGATCCAGCGGCTGTTTGCCGACGAGAATCGGCGTCGTGTTCGGCGCCAGCTCGACGTCGAGCACATCCAGCGTCAGTTTGCCCATCAGGGGAAGAATCACCGTCTGCTTATCGAGACCGCCGCGCGCCAGACGCAGATGCGTCGCATCGGCCGGAAACTCGTTCAGCGTGGGATCAACGGGCAGCCAAAGGCCTCTAGCCTCCAGCCCCAAGCCCCCAGCCCCCGTCTCGTCGATGTACACCTCTGGCCACGCGTGGTAATAGAACGCGCCGTGGATGTAGACGAGGCCGACGGCAATGCGCGCGGGGATGCCGAGCGCGCGCGCCATCGCCACATAGAGCGCGGTGTGCTCGTTGCAGTCGCCGACCTTCGTGC
>JAYVMG010000600.1:0-15920 GCA_043759095.1 Acidobacteriota bacterium
GGTGCGGCTACCGAAACCGAGATGAAAGAGAAGAAGGCGCGCGTCGAGGACGCGATGCACGCGACCAAGGCGGCTGTCGAAGAGGGCATCGTGCCCGGCGGCGGCGTGGCCCTGATTCGCGCGTCGAAAGTGCTCGACAGCCTGAAGCTCGGCGGCGATCAGCAGATCGGCGTCAACATCATCAAGCGCGCCATCGAGGAACCGATGCGGTGGATCGCCACCAACGCGGGCCACGAAGGCTCCATCGTCGTCCAGCGTGTGCGCGAGATGAAGGATACCGAAGGCTTCAACGCGCTGACCGACACGTACGAGGACCTCGTCAAGGCCGGCGTCATCGACCCGGTGAAAGTCGTCCGTTCGGCGCTGCAGAACGCGGCGTCGATCGCCTCACTGCTGCTCACGACCGAAGCGCTCATCTGCGACATCCCGGAAGAGAAGAAAGATGCGTCGGGGGGCGGGATGCCGGGCGGCGGCGGCATGGGCGGAATGTACTAACTTCGGGCAAGTCTGAAGTCTCAAGTCAGCCATAAGGAAGGCCCGGCAGGAGAAATCCTGACCGGGCCTTTTGTTTTTCGAATCGCCTTACCTACCCGACCCACCCAGCCTGCGTGGCTGACCCACCCGCCCCTTATCGCAGCGTGAAGGTGAGCTCGATGGTGATCTGCACGGGGACCGGCTCGCCGAGTCTGGTGCCGGGCGCAAAACGCCAGGCTTTCGCGGCGATCACGGCCTGCTGATCGAGACCGAACGTCGAGTCGAGCGAGCGGATCACCTGGACGTCGCCGACGCTGCCGTCCTTCTGCACGATGCACTCGAGGAGCACCGTGCCCTGGACCTTCGCGCGCATCGCGTCGGAGGTGTACTGCGGTTTGACCTCGCGCAGCACGCGCGGCAGGGTGACACCGTTGCCGGGACGGTAGACGCCGCCCCCGGTACCGCCGCCGCTGCCGGGGCCGAGACCTGATCCGCTACCGGGACCAACACCCGTGCCGGCGCCCGTGCCCGCGCCGCCGCCGCTGCCCGACCCCTGCGACAGGGTCGGCGGTCCTGGCGGTGCTTCAATCGCGCCGGGGAGCGAATCCTGAGCCGCCGCGAGGCTCCTGGCCGGGATGTTCAGCTGCGCCACCGGGTCCGGTTCCTTTTTCGCCTCCTGCATTTCCATCTTGGGAGGCTTCGACACGGGAACGGTGATCCTGTCCTTGCCGGGCATTTCCGCCTGACGCGGCGGTTCCTTCATCCGGTTGCCGCCGCCGCCGCCGCCGCCGCCCGGTCCGGGTTGGCTCAGCCAGATGATGTTGTTGTTCGGCTGCTCAGGCAGCAGCGCCGGCGTTAGAGCCTTGGCGCCGCCGAATCGCATGCCGAAAATCACGATCAGCGCCAGCACGATGTGGGAGGCCAGCGAACCCGCAAACGCGGGGCCGATACGCTTCTGCTGCTGTTCGAACAGGAACGGAATCTCGACCGGGTGCGCGCCCTCGACGTGGACAGACAAATGCCCGACCGAGTCGTTGGCGCGGACTTCTGCCGTCTGGGATTCGTCCATCGGGAATGGTATGGGGCTCGTCGAAGTATTGTTGCGCACCGGTGTAACGGCTGCAACTGCAAAACGAGTGCCTCGAACCCCGTCCATGTTTCTTAGGACGAGACGGGATCAGGCTTGGCCGGGTGTCCCCAATCCGCAATCCGCAATCCGCAATTTCTAGACTCGTCCTGTCCAGGCGCCAATGGCCGCGTTCCCGCCGCCGTAGGAAAACAGGACCGCCAGGGCGTCTGCGGCCCGCGGCTCGCTGTGGATGGCGACGAGGATGCCGCCGCGCGCGACGAGCGTCTCGAAAATCCGGCCGTCGTGCTGCTGAAAACCCACGCGACGGATCGCACCGGCGAGGCCCAGCTTTGCCAGATCGTGCGCACGGCTCTGCAGCGGCGCCACCATCGGCCCCTGGAGGATGGCCGGGCCGATACCCGCGATGTCCAGCCGGCTGCCCGGCGCGCCAAGCGACTGTTCGAGCAGTGCGGCGGCCTCGGGCACGTCCTTCACGATCATCGTCAGCGACGCCGTCGGCAGACCCGCCTGAATCAGTGCGGCAATGCCTTTGGTCGCCCACGCCACGTCCTGAAACACTCCGACAGTGAACCGTCCAGCCTCGACTTCAACCATGGCCGTGTAATGTATCACGGTGCGAACGCAGGGCAGGTGGGACGGAAGGCGGGTAGGCCGGGTGGGACGGATAGGTCTGGTGGGACGACGCGATGCGTGATGTAGCGATCGTCGGCGCGGGGCCGGCTGGGGCGCGCGCGGCCTATGCCCTTGCCCGCCGGGGGGTTCGCGTCACGATCTTCGACGGATCGCATCCGCGCGAGAAGCCCTGCGGCGGCGGCGTCACGGGCCGCGCGCTCGCGCTCGTGACTGACGCCATCGACCCAACAGCCTTCCCCAACACGTCGATCAGGTCCGCGCGCTTTCTCAGGCAGGCCCCGCACGCCGAAGCCAGCGTGCCGCTCGACGATGACGCGCTCGTGGTCGCGAGCCGCGCGAGCTTTGACGCCGCGCTGCTGGATGCCGCTGAGCGCGCCGGGGCGACCCTCGTCCGGTCGCGCGTCACCGATGTGTCGGCGGACGCGAGCCGCGCGACGATCACGACGGCCGCCGGGCCGCACCGCGCGTCGTACGTAATCGGCGCCGACGGCGCCAACAGTCTCGTGCGGCGTCGCCTGGCCACAGCGTTCCGCCGCGATCAACTGTCCATCGCGGCCGGCTTCTTCGCGCACGGCATCACCAGCGACGAGATCGTCATCGAGCTGACGCCGGATCCGCCAGGGTACATCTGGTCGTTTCCGCGACCCGGCCACCTGGCAATCGGTCTCTGCGCGCAAGCGGACGCCGGCATCACGGCGACGGCGCTCCGCGCCCAAACGGCCGCGTGGATCGCCACCACACGCATCGCCGCGGGTGCGACACTCGAACCGTACGCCTGGCCGATTCCGTCGCTGAGCGCGCGCGACTTCGATGCGCTCGAGCTCGCGGGCCCGCGCTGGGCGCTCGTTGGCGACGCGGCGGGCCTCGTCGATCCCATCACACGGGAGGGCATCTTCTTCGCGCTGGCCTCGGGTGGCTGGATGGCTGACGCGCTGATGAGCGGCGACACCGCACGCACATACGCATCGCGCGTGCAGGACGAGGCCGCCCGCGAGCTCGCCCGCGCCGCGCGCCTCAAAGCCGGGTTCTTCCGGCCCGCGTTCACCGGTCTGATGATGCACGCGTTGATGGAGAGCGCCGCCATTCGCGCGGTGATGGCCGACCTGGTCGCCGGTCGGCAGAGCTACGCCGGGCTGAAATGGCGCCTGATGAAGACCTTCGAAATCGGACTCGCCTGGCGCGTGCTGACGACCAATGACTAACGACCAACGACCAGCGGTGGTACAATTGCGGCTTCAAGGAGCACTACCATGGGCCGTCTCGGACTGCCAGAACTGCTCGTCATTCTGGCCATCGTTATTGTGATCTTCGGAGCCAATCGTCTGCCGGGCCTCGGCCGGGGCATCGGCGACGCGATCAAGAACTTCAAGGACGGCATGAAGGACGAGGACGACAAGAACGGCAAGAACGACAAGAACCTCAAGGCTTCGTAGCGCCTCGCTCAGAGCACCACGCGGCTGTCGCCGATCCGCCGCGTGACGCGTTCGCGATCCAGATATTCGAGCAGGGGGATCGCGAACTTCCGCGACACACCGAACCGTTCCTTGAACGCGGCGACGTCGATGCGTACGTCCGCGTGCGCCGACGCCTTCATCGCCGTCACCTCCGCCTTCATCTGCTTCAGCGCCTCGTCGTGAAAGAGCAGCACGTCGATCCGCACCAGCACCTTCTGACGCAGCAGCAGTTTCACTATCCGATCCGCGACCGGCGCAGGGATGCCCGCGGTGGCCGTCACGGTGGCGGCGTCCGGCGGTGTCAGACCGCCCTGACGGTAGGCCTGCTCGATCGCGGCGCGCGCCTGCTCCTCCTCCCCCGTCAGCTCCACGCGGTGCGTTGTCAGCGCCACGCGATCCCGTACGAAGATCGTGCTCGCGGCGGACAGATCCGCCAGCGCGCGATCGAACACCGCGGCGTCACCGCGCGCGAACAGCTGTTCGCGCAGCGCCTCGCGCGGCATTCCCGCCGACAGCGGCTGGCTCTTGTGATGCGACGCGAGAGCTACGACGATCGCGTGCCGCAGACGCGCAAACACCGCGGCCGACACGAGTCGATCGCCGGCCTGGACGACGTGCCCGCCGCCGGCCAGTGCCGCCACCATCGCGTCCACCTCGCGCGGGACGACGCCCGCGCGCGAGATGATCGCGGCGCGTGAGAGTCCGGCATCGCCGGCATCCTCGACCATGACGACCACAGCGCGCTGGTCCGCCTCGGCGCGATCACTCGCCGCCGGGTCGAACTCCAGCCGCTGGCAGCGCGCCAGCGCCGCCGCCGTGCGAATCGCCGTCCGCGGCGGACGCGGGTCCAGAATCAGCCCGCCGGCAATCGTCATCGACGGCGAATACGCGCGCAGGATGTAGCGGTCGCCTCGCGTGAGGACCGCAGGTGATTCCAGTCGCAGCCGCGCAAAGCCCCGCTGTCCTGGTTGGATCGCGAATGTCCGTCCGCCGTCCCGGAGCGCGAGTCTTTCAGGCGAGAGATCATCGTCGGGCAACGGGCCGATCAACGCGACCCTCCCCATGACCTCCGCGGTCCCCTGATGAAACCGGACGCGCGCGCCGTGCTTCAGCGGCTTTGCGCCGGGGAGCATTTCCACGATCACGTCGGCGAGCCGTGTCTCTTCGAACGCACCGGGCGTGACGAGCGCCTGGCCCCGGGAGAGATCCTCCACGTCGACACCCGCCAGATTGATGGCTGTCCGCTCCCCTGCGGTTGCCCCGGCCCGCTTCTCCCCGTGGACTTGAATGCCGCGGACCTTCACACGACGGCCGCCAGGCGCGACTTCGAGTTCCGTGTCTATCGCCACACGTCCTGAAGTCAGCGTGCCGGTGATCACCGTACCGAAGCCCTTCATCGAAAACACGCGATCGATCGGCAGCCGCGTGGCGCCGTCGGCATCACGGTCGCGCACGCTGCGGCTGACGTCGAGCAGCGCCGCTCTCAGCGCGTCGAGTCCCTCGCTCGTCTTCGCAGACGCGGCGACGATCGGCGCGCCCTCCAGAAACGATCCGGCGACAAGTTCGCGGACGTCGAGGCGCACAATCTCGAGCGTCTCGGCGTCGGCGAGATCGGACTTGGTCAGGACCACGAGGCCGGCCGGAACCCGCAGCAGGCGGCAGATGTCGAAGTGCTCGCGCGTCTGCGGCATCACCGATTCGTCAGCCGCCACGATCAGTATCACCAGATCGATGCCGCCCACACCGGCGAGCATGTTCTTCACGAACCGCTCATGGCCCGGCACGTCGACGAACGCGAAATGGATGCCCTCGATGGCCTGATGGGCGAAGCCGAGGTCGATCGTGATGCCGCGCGCCTTTTCTTCCTTCAGCCGGTCAGGGTCGGTCCCTGTCAGCGCCTGAACGAGCGCGCTTTTACCGTGATCGATGTGCCCGGCGGTCCCGACGACGATGGAGCGCATTCCAGCGCCATCAGCCATGAGCCCTCAGCCATCTCACCGTCTACCCTTCCGGCCTTGCCGCTCACGGCGGCCGGGCCGCTGCTTGCGGTGCTTCTCGGCTTTCGGCGCGCTCTTGCTGCGGCGCGGGCCGCGTTCGCCTTCGCGCACGCGCTCGAGGATATCCGCGAGGCCCAGGTCCACCTGGCGCATGTCCATGTTGACGCGGATCACCTGGACCTTCACCTTGTCGCCGAGACGGTACACCTTGTGCGTGTTCTCACCCACCAGTGCGTGCGAGCCGTCGACGAACTTGTAGTAGTCGTCGGCCATCGTCGACACGTGAACCATGCCTTCGACGAAGTGCTCGACCAACTCGATGAACAATCCGAAGGCGGCGACGCCGGTGATGTAGCCATCGAATTCATCGCCGACCTTGTCGGCCATGAACTTCACTTTCTTCCACTGCAGCAGCTCGCGCTCGGCATCGTCGGCGCGGCGCTCCATCTCGGAGGTGTGACGCGCGACCTCCGGGAGTTCGTCGACCCACTCCTCGCGCGTCTCCTCGTTCAGTAGACCGTGACGCGCGGCGCGCAGCGCGCGGTGGACCACCAGATCCGGGTAACGGCGGATCGGCGACGTGAAGTGCGTGTAGCTCGGCGACGCCAGACCGAAATGGCCCATGTTCTCCGGCGCGTACCGCGCCTTCTGCATCGTCCGCAGCATCAGCATCGCGATCGGCTTTTCTTCCGGCTTTCCGTGAATCTTCTCGAGCAATTTCTGAAAATGCCGCGGGCGCAGCGCGTTCACCGGCGCGCCCAGGCTGTAACCGAAGCCGGAGATGAACTCCTCGAACTTCGCGATCTTCAGGATGTCCGGCTCTTCGTGAATGCGGTAGAGCGCAGGCGCCAGCTGCGCCTCGAGATGCGTGGCGACGGTTTCGTTCGCCAGCAGCATGAACTCCTCGATCATCCGATGCGCGACATTGCGGTTCAACGCAATGATCGCCTCGACGACGCCCCCAGCGTCGATGATCACTTCCGCCTCTTTGATGTCGAAGTCAATCGAACCGCGGCGCCGGCGCGCATCGTTGAGGATCTGGAACAGCTCGCGCATCAGCTCGAACATCGGCACGAGCGTCGCGTACCGCTCGAGCAGCGCCGGATCGCGGTCCGTCAGGATCCCGTTGACCCCGTTGTAGGTCATCCGCTCGTTGCTGTTGATGACGCCGTCGTGAAATTCCTGCCGCACCACCTGCCCGCGGCGGTCCACTTCCATGAAGCAGGTCTGCACCAGGCGATCGACGTGGGCGTTGAGACTGCACAGCCCCGTCGCCAGCTCGGATGGAAACATGTGCACCGCGCGTTCAGGAAAATAGACCGAGGTGCCGCGGTCGTAGCCTTCGCGGTCGAGCGCGCTGCCCTCCTGGACGTAGTGCGAGACGTCGGCGATGTGGACGCCGAGCCAGAAGTTCCCGTTCGGCAGCCGCTCGATCGTGATCGCATCGTCGAAGTCGCGCGCGTGTTCGCCGTCGATCGTGACGGTCGGCACGGCGCGGAAATCCGTGCGCCCGCGGATGTCTTTCTCCGACACCGATGTGCCGAGCCGCACCGCCTCGGCGATCGACTCCGGGGAATGCACATCGGAAATCCCGTACTTCCGGATGATGATCTCGGTGTCGACGCCGGGAGCATTGATGTCGCCCAGCACTTCAGCCACGCGGCCGATCGCGCCGCGGTTGGCCGCCGGCCAGCGCGTCAGCTCGACGATGACCATTTCGCCAGGCGACGCGCCCCCTTCCTGGCCCGGCGGCACGAAGATATCCATCAGCACGCGCCGATCGAACGGCGCGACGTGGCCCATGCCAGTGTCGTCGCGGTCGTAGCGACCGACGAGCGCTCCCGTGCGCCGCTCGAGGATGCGGATGATCAGCCCTTCGGCGCGTCCGCCTTCCTTGATGCGCTCGATGCGGACGACCACGCGGTCGCCGTGCATGGCCTCGTCCAGGTGCTGGTTGGAAATGTAGATGTCGCCGCCGCCTGAATCAAGCGGACGCTCGGGCGTGACGAAACCGTAGCCGGCCGGATGCGTCTGCAGCCGGCCGACGTAAAGGTCCATCTTTTCGGGCAACCCGAATCGATTCCCTCGAATCTGAATGAGCTCGCCTGACGCGACGAGGGATTTGACGTGCCGCTTGAACGACGTCTGGTCGTCCTTGAGCACTTTGAGGACTTGCAGCAGTTCGCGCATGCTGGCGGGGTGATGGACCCGCTCCCGCATGAGCGCGAGGACGTGATCGCGTGAAAACATCTGAATTTAGGCTAACAGAATTATCTGGAGATCGCCGACGTTCGTGCCGGTCGGTCCCGTGTGGATGAGATCGCCCAGCGCGTCGAAAAACGCGTAGGCATTGTTGTCGAAAAGATATCGCTCGGGCTGGAGTCCGGACGCCAGGGCCCGGGCCATCGTCGTCGAATCGGCGAGCGCTCCAGCCGCGTCGGTCGGTCCGTCGATCCCGTCCGTGCCGACGCTGGCCGCCATGGCCGGGGCACCGACCCCGGCAAGCACCTCCGCGGTCGCCAGGGCGAATTCCTGATTACGGCCGCCCTTGCCCCGGCCGGTGACGTGCACCGTGGTTTCGCCGCTGGAGACGACGCAGACCGGACGCCCGACGCCCGCCGCTTTCGCCAGGACAGCGCGCAGGTGCGCCACCGCCGTCGTCCGTGCCTCGCCGACGACTGGGTCGTCGACGCGCAGCACGTGATAGCCGAGTGCCTCGGCTTCGGCGACCGCGCCCACCATCGCGTTGCGTCTCGAGCCGATCACGGCCGTCGTGGTCTGGGCGAGGCGGGCATCGCCGGGTTTCGGCGTTTCGGGGACTGCGCCCTCGATGCCGCGCCGCAGGCGCGCGACGATCGCGGACGGATAGGCCGCTTCGCCTCCGTACCGGCGCAGGACGTCGAGCGCATCGTCGAACCGGCTGGCGTCAGCCACGGTCGGTCCTGACGCGATGACGCTCGGGTCGTCGCCGACGACGTCCGAGATGGCGAACGCCGCGCACGCGCCCCGCGCGCGCGCCGCGAGCCAGCCACCTTTGACGGCCGACAAATGCTTCCGGACCGTGTTGAGCGCGTGAATGTCCGCGCCCGCGCGAAGCAGTTGCTGCGTCGTCGCCTGTTTGTCGGCCAGCGTGATGCTGTCAGCCGGCACCGCCATCAGCGCCGACGCGCCACCCGACAACAGGACGATCAGTGTTTCGTCGGGTTGCCGCGATTCGGCGACCGCGAGCGCACGGCGTCCTGCGCGCTCGCTTGCGTCGGTCGGCACAGGATGGCCGCCGATAATCAGCTCGAAGCCCTCCGGCACCGGCGAATCGGTCGACGCAATCACCAGACCCGCGCGCACACGGGACCCGAATCGCCGCGCGGCCGCCGCCGCCATTGCGGGCGCAGCTTTACCAGCCGCGATCATGCGGACTGGGAACGAAGCGTCGATCGCAGACCGCAAGGCCTGCGCCACATCCTCGAGCGCCGCGTCGACCAGCGCTTCGGGCGCAGCCGCAGCGATGCCGGCCCGGACAATCGCCAGGAGATCGTGTCGAAGATCCGGGAGTGAACGCGTCAGTGTGTCTGCTTGGGGTCGGACCAGGACGAGAGGCCGGTCACGACGTCGAACTTCTTGAGGAGTGAGCTCACGAGCTGCGGGGCGTTGTCTTGCGTGGAGAGTTGTTCAAGCTTGCCCATGATTCTGGAAAGCGCGGCTTCAGCGTCCGTGATCGCGCTCTCTGAATAATAGGCCCGCTGTTGCTGAAGGCAACGGCGGTGTTTGAGAAATTCTTCCCGGTAGAACTCGGTGAGCAAATGCTGCGCGCTGATAGGCCTCGAATCGGAGACGAAGCGTGGCATGCAGGTCCTCGAGATGAATTGTCCGCTGATGTAAGGAGTGTAGCGCCGCCACAAAACGGCTGTCAAGATTTTGTAAATTCTAGCGGTTCCACGTCGCGACCAACCCGCCCAGGCAGCCGACCGCCATGCCACCCACGACCAGGAGCACGCAGAGCTCAATCGGCAGGAAGTGGATGGACGACATATTCAGCGCCGCCGCCAGCGGCGTGAGGTAGCGCGCGCGCAACGCGAAGAACGCCGCTCCCAGAGCGATGAGGGCGACCAGCGCGCCGATGCCGCCCTGCAGCACACCTTCCATGACGAACGGTCCGCGGACATACGCCTGCGGCGCGCCGACCAGATTCATGATGTCCAGTTCCTCCCGCCGGGCGTACAGCGCGAGCCGGACGACGTTCGCGACGGTGAGCGCGGCGGCAATCGCCAGCACGGAACCGAGGAGCAGCCCGACGCCGCGGATCACGCTAATCGCCGAGAGCACGCGCACCAGCCACTGCCGGTCGTAGCGGACGTCGGCGACGCCTGGCATCTGCCGCAGCATCACCGCCAGGTTGTCGACGCTGGCGCTGACACCGGGGCCGGGCCGCAACCGGACCTCGAGCGACGCCGGAAGGGGATTGCCGCCCAGTCCGTCCACCGCAGCCGCGAGATCACCAAATGTCTGCTTGAAACGCGCCAGCGCATCGGCTTTCGAGACGTACTCGTGCGCGGCAATGATCTCGCCTGGCGCCAGCAACAGCTCGACGCCACGACGGTCACCGGCGGACACATCGTCCTTCAAATAGACCGACAGCTCCGCCGCGTTGCTCCACTCGGCGCCCAACCGCTCCAGGTTGACGGTGACGACGAGGAAACCACCGAGCACGAACAGCGCGAGCGCAATCGTCATCGTCGACAGCAGACCGGCCTGCCGGCCTCGCCACAGGCTGGTGAACGCTTCTCCGAAGGCGTATCTGAGGGCGCGCATATCAGGCGACCTCGACCACTTTGCCGTGGTCCAGCGTGATCGAGCGCCGGCCGACGCGTCGAATCAGCTCGCGATCATGCGTCGCGACGACGACGGTCGTACCGCGTGCGTTGATTTCACGGAACAGATTCATGATCTCGAGCGACAGATCGGGATCGAGGTTGCCGGTCGGTTCGTCTGCCAGGACCAGTTGCGGATCGTTGACGAGCGCGCGGGCGATCGCGATGCGCTGCTGCTCGCCTCCCGACAGTTCCTCGGGGAACGCATTCATCCGGTGCTGCAGGCCCACCCATTTCAGCACCTGAAACGTCTTACGCTGCTGCGTGGCGACGGGTAGCCCGAGTACGCGCATGACGAACGCCACGTTCTGGAACACGGTAAAGCGCGGGATGAGACGAAAGTCCTGAAACACGAACCCGACGCTGCGGCGAAACGTCTGCACCTGCGAGGGGCGCAGCGTCTTCAGATCGCGGCCGAGCACTTTCAGTTCGCCTTCGCTCGGCACGTCTTCGCGCAGCAGCAGCTTGAGCAGCGTCGATTTCCCAGCGCCGCTCGGGCCGGTCAGAAAAACGAACTCACCCTTGTCGATGGTCAGGGACAGGTCGCGCAGCGCGTAAACGCCGCGGTTGTAGAACTTGGACAGGTGATAGGTCTCTATCAACTTCGAAACCTTATATCACGCTTCGAGCGCGCGCTTGAGCAGTTCGTTGACGCGCGTCGGGTTGGCCTTCCCCGCCGCGGCCTTCATGACCTTCCCGACGAGGAAGCCGAACGCGCTGGTCTTGCCGCCGCGGTAATCCGCCACGGGTCCGGCGTTCGCCGCGAGCACCTCGGCAATCATCGCGACAATCTGCGACTCGTCGTCGACCTGCGCCAGCCCCTCGGCCGCGACGATCGCATCCGCCGTCTGCCCCGTCACAGACATCGTCTCGAAGACGCCCTTGGCCATCGATCCGCTGATGGCGCCCCCGTCCACGAGCGCGAGCAAGGCCGCCAGGCTGGCCGCCGGAACCTTTTCCGCCAGCAGCCCCGCATTGTCCAGTCCCAGATCGTTCATCTTCGCGCTGATCAGACCGAGCACCCAGTTCTTCGCCGTCTTCGCGTCGGCGCCGGCCCGCACGACATCCTCAAAGTAGCGGCCAAGGGTCGGCCGCACCTGCGTCAGCATCGACGCGTCGGCCGCGGTCAACTGATGGTCCGCAACAAGCCGCCGGCGCCAGACAGCCGGCAGTTCAGGGATTGTCGCGCGGACGGCCTCGATGCGCTCCGGCAGCACGACGAGCGCCGGCAAGTCGGGTTCGGGAAAATACCGGTAGTCGTGCGCCTCTTCCTTGCTGCGCATCGACACCGTGTGCTTCGCGCCGGAATCCCAGAGCCGCGTTTCCTGCACCACGCGCTCGCCGGATTCGAGTACGTCCACCTGTCGCGCGATCTCGTACTCGATGGCCTCTTCCAGGAATCGGAACGAGTTGAGGTTCTTGATCTCGGCTTTCGTGCCCAGCGGCGCACCGGGCTTCCGCACGGAGACGTTGGCGTCGCACCGGAGGCTGCCTTCTTCCATGTTGCCGTCGTTGACGCCGATCGCGACGAGCAACTCTCGGAGGTACACAAAGAATGCGGCGGCGTGCTTCGCGCCCCGGAAGTCGGGTTCCGTCACGATTTCAATCAGCGGCGTGCCGGCGCGATTCAGGTCGACATAACTGCGGCGATCGGAATCCAGGAAGCCGTCGTGCAGCAGCTTCCCTGCATCTTCTTCCATGTGGATGCGGGTGATCCGGATATCGTAGTCGGGCGCCCAGTCGTCGCTCTTCGCGGCGACGACGCCGCCGGTCGCCAGCGGCAGTTCGTACTGGGAAATCTGGTAGCCCTTGGGCAGGTCGGGATAGAAGTAATTCTTGCGGGCGAAGAGGGATCGCTCCTGCACCGCGCAGCCGAGCGCCAGCGCGGCGCGGATCGCATAATCGACCGCGGCGCGGTTCAGGACCGGCAGCGCGCCCGGCAGCCCGAGGCAAACCGGGCAGATGTGCGTATTCGGTTTGGCGCCGAACGCGGTGCTGCACCCGCAGAAGATTTTCGACGCGGTCCGCAGCTGCGCGTGAATCTCGAGCCCGATGACGGCTTCGTACGCTGAACCCTGCACTCTGAACCCGTCTAGGAGTTCGGTCCCGCGGCGAGCACTTCCGCCGTGACGCCCTGCTCGAACGTCTTGAAATTCTCGACGAACATCTGCGCCAATTTGCGCGCCTGCACGTCGTAGGCGGCGCCATCCGCCCAGGTGCTGCGGGGCCGCAGGACCTCGGAGGGCACGTCCGGGCACGTCACCGGGATCTCGAGGTTGAAGATCGGATCCTTCTCGTACGCGACGCCGTCGAGCGCGCCCGATAACGCCGCGCGAATCATCGCCCGCGTGTGCGCGATCTTCATCCGCTTGCCGACGCCGTAGGCGCCGCCAGTCCATCCGGTGTTGACCAACCACACACGCGCGTGGTGGCGCGCGATCTTCTCGCCAAGCATCCGCGCGTAGCGGCTCGGCGCCAGCGGCAGGAACGGCGCGCCAAAACAGGTGCTGAACGTCGCCTTCGGTTCGGTGACGCCCTTTTCCGTGCCCGCCACCTTCGCGGTGTAGCCGGAGAGAAAGTGATACATCGCCGCGTCCGGTGTCAGCCGCGCAATCGGCGGCAACACGCCGAACGCGTCCGCGGTCAGCATCACCACGTTCTGCGGATGACCGCCCAGCCCCGTCGGCACGGCGTTGTCGATGAACGCGATCGGATACGCCGCGCGCGTGTTCTCCGTGTAGCGGTCGTCGTCCAGGTCGAGTTCGCGCGTCTGCTCGTCGATGACGACGTTTTCCAGCACCGTGCCGAAGCGCTGCGTCGTCGCGTAAATCTGCGGCTCGGCGTCAGCGGACAGGCGGATTGTCTTCGCGTAACAGCCGCCCTCGAAGTTGAACACACCGCGATCGCTCCAGCCGTGCTCGTCGTCGCCAATCAGCATGCGATCGGGATCGCTCGACAGCGTCGTCTTGCCCGTGCCCGAGAGGCCAAAGAACAGCGCCGTGTCGCCGCCCTTGCCGATATTGGCCGAGCAGTGCATCGACAGCACGTTCTGCAGCGGGAGGAGGTAGTTGAGCACCGAGAAGATCGACTTCTTCATCTCGCCGGCGTAGCTGCTGCCCGCGATGAGGACCAGCTTCTTCGCGAAGTTGAGCGCGATCATCACGTCGGATCGGCTGCCGTGGCGCGACGGATCCGCTTTAAAGCTCGGCGAATCGATGATCGTGAACTGCGGTGACGCCGCCTCGGCCGCCGCCGGATCGTCGATGAAGAGATTCCGGCAGAACAGGTTGTGCCAGGCGAACTCGTTAATCACGCGGACCGGCAGGCGGTATTTGGGATCGGCGCCGGCGTAACAGTCGAGGACGAAGAGCTCCTGGCCCTTCAGCGACGCGACCAGATCGTGGTGCAGCGCGTCGAACTGCCCGGGCGCCATCGCGCGGTTGACCGCACCCCATGCAATCTCGGCTTCGCTGCCGGCCTCGCGCACGATGAACTTGTCGTTGGGCGAGCGGCCGGTGTGCAGTCCTGTGCGGCAGGCGAGCGGGCCCGACGCGGCGATCAGCCCTTCCTGGCGGCGCACGGCTTCCTCGTACAGCACAGCCGGAGACAGATTCCATCGCACTCGGTCGGTCTGGATGCCGTCGCGCTCAAGTCCGCGCGCGCGCTCAACCTCGGTGCCCATCACACGCTCCCTAAGATACGAAGGCCCAGTAACATACGCGGAAAGTTTTGAATTATACGTTAAACTGTAAACACCGGTTGAATCACATCGTAATGCTTCTATGAGTGACGTGCGACCTGCACACGACGCACCTATGGGTGGCCCGGCCATCAACGAACCGTTGGGTGGCACGGCCCCGCTGGACCGCAGCGTCCGGTCCGCCAGCGCTGCGCGCCGGGGCGTCGGCGCACCCCTCTCCGAAGACTCGACGATTGCCGTCGCCATCCGTAGCCTCGTCGAACGCGGCGACATGGACGAGGCGCGCGACCGGTTCGGCGAACTCGTGGTTCTCCACCAACGGCGCGCCACACGGATCGCCTATCAATATCTGCGGGACGCGTCGGATGCGGACGAAGCGGTCCAGGACGCGTTTCTCAAAGTGTTTTCCCACATCACCTCGTATCGCGAAGCCTGGCCGTTCGAGGTCTGGTTCACGCGCATTCTCATCAACGGGTGCCTCGATCGCCGCAAGGCGCGAAGCCGGCGCGATCGCTGGTTCGTGGGCGGCGAGATCTCGAGCGCGGACGAATCCCGCGCCTCGGCAGCCGCGCTCCCAACCGACCCGGAGCACAAGCTGCTCGGTCGCGAACGGCGCGCCAAACTGGCGGGGGCCATCGATCGCCTCGACGGCCGACAGCGGACAGTCTTCATGCTCTGCCACTACGGCGACTGCACACCTCGGGAAGTCAGCGTCATGACCGGGCTGAACGAATCCACCGTGCGCGTTCACCTGTTTCGCGCCGCGCGCAAGCTGCGCGGCCTGCTCGGAGGCCAGCCGTGATTCACCGCGCGCATCACCTCCAGGAAGAGCGTCTCTTCGACTCCTACATGGCCGAGCGAAGCGGCGGCCTCATCGACCCGCCGGTCGCCGAACATCTCGCCGACTGCGCCTCGTGCGCGACGCGTTACGCGGAACTCATCGCGTTCATGGACACGCTGCGCCGCGAGGGCGACGCTGACGCAGACGCCATCTTCACGCCGGAGCGACTGCGACTCCAGCAGCAGCAGATTGCGCGCCGGATCGCCCTCGTCGGACGGCCGGCACGCGTGCTCAGCTTCCCCGGCCGCATCGTGCAGCGGACGATCAACGCGTCCGCATCGCATGGGACGCATCGCTGGATCGCCGCCGCGGCCGCAGCCGGCCTGTTCGTCGGCGTCGCCGTCGGCGCGTCGTACGAGTGGCGCCTGGCAGCCCGAGGTCGCCTGATGTTCGCCGCCGACACCGGTCAGTCTCGCACCGCGCGCCCGGCGCCTGTCGCCGGGCGGAGCAACACGTTCGCCGACGGCGCGGCCGATGATGCGTTCCTGTCGGACCTGGAACTCGCCCTCGAACGGCCGCATACGCGCGAGTTACTCGCCTTCGACGCACTGACGCCCCACGTGCGGGAGATCAGGGATCAACGTTAGCCCTGTGCCTTCTCTCATCTTCCGCAAGGGCCTCGATATGAAGCATGCCGTCGCCGGCATGCTGGCCGACAATTACCACAGCTCGATCGTCGAGAAGATCAAAGCCGACGACTTCACGCACCGCGCCGGGCGGCTCACCGTCCATCTCGCGCGTGAATTCGGGTTCTGCTACGGCGTGGATCGCGCCGTCGACTACGCCTACCAGACGCGCGAGCGCTTCCCCGATCGCCACGTCTTCCTCACCGGAGAAATCATCCATAACCCGCATGTGAACGA
>JAYVMG010000601.1:0-2338 GCA_043759095.1 Acidobacteriota bacterium
ATCTGCGCCTCATCTAACCGCGACCGGTTAGAATCTCCCGACCCGATGGCCGCACATTTGCCCTCTATGTGGTGACGCGGAAACCGCAGGAGAAAACGATGACGACGAGACTGACTGGCTTAGGCTACGGCACGATCAAGGATCGCCACGACACGCGCGACCATGTGTACGAACCGCAGGCCCGATTCAGTCGCCATCTTCCGCAGACCGTGGACCTGCGGCCCCGCATGCCGCCGGTGTACAACCAGCGCCACCTCAATTCGTGTTCGGCCAACGCCATCGCCGCCGCGCTGTGGTTCGAAGAGCACCACGGCCACGCCAATGTGCGATATCCGACGCCCTCCCGGCTGTTCATCTACTTCAACGAGCGCGCGATCGAAGGCACCCTGGCGACGAACGGTCCGGTGTCGCTGCGCTCCGGCTACAAGACGGTGAATCGCGATGGCGTGTGTGCGGAGCGCCTCTGGCCCTACGACGTGCGGCGTTTTCGTCGGCCGCCGACCGCCGCGTGCCGGAAAGCAGCGAAGGCGCACAAGGCGATTCGCTACATGCGGCTGCAACGCAACCTGACGGACATGCGCGCGTGCCTCGCGAACCGTCAGCCGTTCACGTTCGGCTTCAAGGTCCACGAGACGTTCAAGAGCAGACTCGTCAAGCAGACGGGAGTCGTGCCGTTCCCCACGCACCTCGACAAGAGCCTGGGCGGACACGCGATGCTCGTCGTCGGCTACCTCGAGGACTCCCGCACCTTCATCGTCAGAAATTCGTGGGGATCGTCGTGGGGCGATCACGGGTACTGCTACATCCCGTATCACTATTTGATGGAACCCCATCTGGCCTGGGATTTCTGGACGGTGTCCAGGGTCACCTAGCGCAGTTCACGGCGCACAGGACGGCGTGGCCGGAATCGTCGTCGGCGCGAACGGCGCCTGCTTCGATTTCGCGAGCACCCTGTTGAGAGCCGGGAGATCCGTCGCGTTCAGATTCCGCCACGATACGATCGCGTTGGTCAACCCCTGGCACGACTCGGCCACTGCGGCGCGGAGGCGCTCGGCGGGCCGCGCGTCGCCGCTCGTCAGCATCTCGTAGTAGCGCGCCAGGTCGCGGTTGACGAGTCCCACCCCGGGTGCAGTGTTGGTTCCGTTCTGCACGGCATCGAGTTTCTTCTCGAACGCCTGCACGGCGTCGGTCGTTTCCTTGGACACTTTGCCATCCGTCATCGCTTTCGCGCGAGCGGCGACGCTGGCACGCAGTGCCTTCAGCGATCCGTAGCTGTCGTAGGTCACGGCCAGTGCGTCGGTGAGGCGCGTCTCGAGTTCGAACTGCGCGTCGAGATCGGCCTGCGATGCGCGTATGCGTGGGTCGGGCTTCACGAGGAGCGTCTTGCGATCGCTTTTGCCGCCTGACGACAGCTCAATCGTGTACTCGCCCGGCACGGCGAGCGGGCCTTCGGGCTGATCGCGCGGGGTCTGGCCGGGGATGGCGTGGTCGGCGAGCGTGTACTCGACGAAGTCCAATAGCCCGCCGAAGTAGCCAAACGGCAGGATCCTGGGATTCGGATAGCGAAGGTTCCAGGCGAAGCGGTTCAGCCCGCGGTTCTTCGTGAGCACCGAGGGCGGAGCGAACCAGTAGTCCGGCACGTTCGCCAGAAGCGTTGGTGCAGGCGGAGCCGTGGACGTGAACGTGCGCACCACTCTGCCGCGCGCGTCGGTGATGGTCAGCGTGATCTCGCCATTGGGGATCGCCGGCAGCGAGTAATCGATGACGGCGCCTTCCGGCGGATTCGGCGCCGCGGGTACTTCGATCGGCAGCGGCGTATCGCCGTTCACATCCCACCGCGCGCGAATTGCTGGCGCGGGTTCGAACAGCCTGACGTCGGTCTGCGTGTTGGTCCCGAGCTGGCGCAGCGGTGTGATGTTGTCGAGGATCCAGAGCGAACGCCCGTATGTGCCGAGCACGAGATCCTCGCCATGGATCCACAGATCACGCATGGACGAGGCCGGCAGGTTGAGTTGAAGACTCTGCCAGTCGTCGCCCGCGTCGAACGACACGAACATGGCGCTTTCAGTCCCGCAGAACAGTAGACCCTTGCGGACGGGATCTTCGCGAACGACGCGCGCAAATGCGGTGTCTGGAAGACCGTCATTGATCTTCTGCCACGTCGTGCCGCCGTCCCGCGTGCGGTAGATGTAGGGACGGACGTCCTGCGGGACGATGAGCGTCGCATAGGCGGTCGCGGCATCGTGTCGTCCGGCCTCGATGATCTCGAACGCGCCGTTCGCGGGCAGATCAGGTGGCGACACGTTCTTCCACGTCGCGCCGGCGTCGGCCGTCATCT
>JAYVMG010000602.1:0-6212 GCA_043759095.1 Acidobacteriota bacterium
GGCAGCTGTTCTGGGAGTCAGGCGTGGTCGGGCAGGTGCTGTATCTCGAAGCCGAAGCCGCCGGTGCGCGCGCCACAGGCATCGGGTGCTTCTACGACGATCCCGTGCACGAGATGCTTGGCCTCGCCGGCCACGCGTTCCAGAGCCTCTATCATTTCACCGTCGGAATCCCAGTCGACGATGCCCGGCTGACCACGAGGCCGGGTTACGACTGGGAACGCAAAACTTAGAACGCAAAACTTAGAACTGAAGACTCAACCGCTCGTCGAGCGTGATTCCGAATTGATCGACAATCGCGCGGGCTTTCGCCGAGTGGTCATTCGTGAAATGCGCCGGCAGGTCAGTAACGACTGGCGCGGGACGCGCGGCGGCGTGCGCGATCAGTCGCTCGTAGTCGCCGGCCATGACCTCAAGCGTGTGGTGCGCCGACCAGTAGGCGTGGCCCGCTCGGCCCAGCCGCTCCCGTAACCCCCCATCGTCTGCGAGCGCCCGCATCGCCACTCGCAGCGACTCGTCTTCGTCGAGCAGATCGATCGCGATCGCCACCGGATCGGCCGACGTGTGCGACGCGCGCCAGCCGCGCGGCTCGAGGGTCGGGATGTCGACCAGGTGTGCGAGGTCGGTGATCACCGTCGCCCGCCCCGCCGACAGGCACTGCAACCAAGACGCAGATGATTCGAGCGCGGTCGGCCAGCGCAGGCATAAGCACACGTCGGCCGCGGTCAGGTACTCACCGATCGCTTCGTCCGCCACATACCCGGTTACGTGGACGCGCGCCGCGTGCGCAGACGAGGCGAGTATCTGCGCGAGCGCGGGGTAGTCGGTCGCGTCGCCGGCCAGCAGCAGATGCACGTCGACACGCTCGCGCGCGAGCGCGTCGAATGCGCGCAGGATGGCGCTTACGCGTTTCTCCGCGGTGATCTTGCCGAACGCCGCAAACAGCACCGCGTCATCGGGCACGCCGAGCGACGCGCGGGTCCGTCCGCGCGCGGCGGTGTCGGCGGCGAGCGGAGCAGTACCGAGCCGGATCGCGTCGATCGCCGTACCGGGAAACTCCTCGCGGAGATCCGCGGCGACGCGCGGGCTGTGCATGGCGACGAGCCGCGCCGTCTGCAGCACCACGCGCAGCATCGGCCAGAGATAGTAGATCGGCCCACCGAGGCCTTCGACGGCGTACTCGACGACATCGCGTGCGGCGTCCGGATGGTCGTGCCAGAACTCACGCCGGTAGTCGTCGAACCGTTTCTGCTGGAGCAGTGCTCGCGCGCGGGCCTGATGCAGCCGCGCGTCGTGCAGCACGACCAGGCCCGGATGAGCGGCCAGATAGCCCCACATGAAGTCGTGGCACGGCGCATTGCCAAGTTGATAGACGACGAGGTCGTAGGGATCGCGGCGCGCCTGCCAGGCGAAATCGCGCGCGTTCGCCTCAGAAAAGCAGTCGATCGCGTGCGCCGATGCCAGCCGCGGGACGAGACCGGCGCTGTATGCGGCGATCCCCGAGCGGGCGGGCGGCAGCGGTGAAAACCACGCGATGCGCATGGGGTGGATCATAGCCGCGAGTCGGTAGTCTGCGGTTGGCAGTCGTGTTAGCATCAGGTCTTGGCTTGGGAAATAGTTCACAAGCCGACACATTGACCATGCAGGGCTGGCTTTCCATCCTCATCATGATCGCGCTCGGCGCCGGCTTCGCGCTGATCTCGGTTCTCCTCTCACGCGTGCTCGGCCCGAGCAAACCCTCGCCCGAGAAATCCGCGCCGTACGAATGCGGCATGCCCGCTGTCGGCGACGCGCGCGAGCGCCAGTCCGTCAAGTTCTACCTGGTCGCGATGATCTTTCTGCTGTTCGACATCGAGGTCGCGTTCCTGTATCCGTGGGCGATGGCGCTCCGCGACCTTGGCTGGAATGGTTTCGTGCAGGTGGTGTTGTTCATGGCGCTGCTGCTCGCCGGCTACGTCTACGTCTGGCGCAAAGGTGCGCTCGACTGGGGCAATGAAAAGTTGGAAGGTAAAAGTTAAAGGTTAAAAGTGGGACTTGAATCCGATTTCGACATTCCCGTGCTGACCACGAGCGTGGAGAAGATGGTGCAGTGGGCGCGCCGGTCGTCCATCTGGCCGGTGACCTTCGGCCTCGCCTGCTGCGCGATCGAGATGATGGCGATGAGCTGCTCGCGTTATGACGTCGCGCGCTTCGGCGCCGAAGTCTTCCGTGGCAGCCCGCGTCAGTCCGATCTCATGATCGTCGCGGGACGTCTCTCGCGGAAGATGGCGCCCGCGTTGCGCCGCATCTACGACCAGATGCCGGAACCCAAGTGGGTGATCTCGATGGGCGCGTGCGCGTCGGTTGGCGGCGTGTTCGACAACTACGCGATCGTGCAGGGCGTCGACCAGATCGTGCCAGTCGACGTCTACGTCCCGGGTTGCCCGCCGCGCCCTGAATCCCTCATCTACGGCATCGTCCAGCTCCAGCGGAAGATCGACCAGCAGAAGCTCTCGTAGATGGACGCTGCTGCCCTCGTCGCATCGTTGCAGGAGGCCGTTCCCGGCGCGCAGATTGAGAGCGCGCCAGGCGTCGATCTGCAGACCACCATCTACGTGTCGCAGGACGACTTGCCGGCGGTCGCCCTGGTGCTGCGCGATCGGCCCGAGTGCGCGTTCAACTTCCTCGCGGAACTGACCGCCGTCGACTACTTACCGCGCGAGCCGCGTTACGAACTCGTCTACATCCTCGTGTCGATTGCGAATCGTCTCCGGCTGCGGATGAAGGTGCGCCTGCCGGCCGCCGATCCGCACGTGGCGACGGTCAGCGGCGTCTGGCCCGCAGCCAACTGGCTCGAGCGAGAAGTGTGGGATTTGTTCGGCATCGCGTTCGACAACCACCCCGATCCCCGGCGTCTGCTGATGCCCGAGGACTGGGAAGGGTTTCCGCTGCGGAAGGATTATCCGGTGCAGATCCGGATGACGCCGACCTCCAGCGAAGCGTTGCAGGTGACCGAGGAAGAATTCCGCGCGAACCTGATGAAGGATCGGCTGACGCGTGGCCGATGATCCGCGCGCGCGGTTCGACAGCACGCTGGACGCGACAATTGCGCTGCACGAGCGCGCGAAGCAGCAGCCCCAAGCGGTGCTCGACGCCGCGGCGGCGGTGATTGCCGCGCTCAAGGGTGGCGGCAAGCTGCTGGTGTTCGGCAACGGCGGCAGCGCTGCCGACGCGCAGCACGTCGCCGCCGAGCTCGTTGGGCGCTTCGAACGCGAACGCCCGGGGATGGCCGCGATCGCGTTGACGACCGACGCGAGCGTGCTGACGAGCGTGGCGAACGACTACGCGTTCGAGCGCGTGTTTGCGCGGCAGGTGGAAGCGCTCGGGCGAGCAGGCGACGTGGCGCTGGGCATCAGCACCAGCGGCGCCTCGCCGAACGTCGTCGCGGCGCTCGAAACGGCGCGCGCGCTGGGATTGCAGACGATCGCGCTGACCGGCGCGGACGGTGGAGCGGCGGGACGCGCGGCCGCGATTCACGTCAACGTGCCGTCACCGTCGGCGGCGCGGGTGCAGGAAGTGCACCGGACGTTGCTGCATGTGATGTGTGATCTGGTGGAGAGAAGCGTTGCGGTGTGAACCGCTCCACCTCCGCGTCCTCTGTGGTGGATAATTTTCGACGATGCCCGATATCAAGACAGAAGTGATGACCGTCAACATGGGGCCCCAACACCCCAGCACGCACGGCGTGCTGCGGCTGGTCCTCGAGCTTGACGGCGAAACGGTGCTCTCGGCTGCGCCGACAATCGGCTATCTCCATACCGGCATCGAGAAGACCACGGAGCAGAAGAAGTGGCAGCAGGTGATCCCGCTCGTCGAGCGCATGGATTATCTGAGCGCGCAGTCCAACAGCATGGCGTTTTGCCTCTCTGTCGAGAAGCTGCTGGGCGTGGAAGTACCCGAGCGCGTGCGGAACATCCGGGTTCTGCTCGCGGAGTTGCAGCGGATCAACAGCCACCTCGTGTGGCTCGGCACGCACGGCATGGAACTGGGCGCCGTGTCGGTGATGCTCTACTGCTTTCGCGAGCGCGAGCTGCTGCTGAACGTCAACGAGCTCCTTGCCGGTTTCCGGCTGTTCCCGAGCTACATGCGCGTCGGCGGCCTGCGCGAGGATCTGCCGCGCGGCTTCCACGAGGCTGTGATCGCGTTTCTTGATCGCTTTCCGCCGAAGCTCGATGAATACGAAGATCTGCTGACGAATAATTCGATCTACCTGAAGCGGGCGCAGAACGTCGGCGTGATCTCGAAGGACGCGGCCGTCGCCTACAGCCTCGTGGGCCCAATCGCACGCGCTGCGGGCGTCGACTACGACGTGCGCAAGTATTTTCCGTACCTCGGCTACGAGACCTACGACTTCGCCGTGCCGACGCAGACGCGCGGCGACGTCTACTCGCGCTACCTGGTCCGCATTGCCGAGATGCGTGAGAGCATGAAGATCTGCCGGCAGGCGCTCGGGCGGATCACACCGACGGGCGTGTTCGCGATCGACGACCCGCGCATCACGCCGCCGCCCAAGGATCGCGTCTACACGGAGATGGAAGCGCTGATTCAGCACTTCCTGATCTATTCGCAGGGGTTCACGGTGCCGGCAGGCGAAGCGTACGTGCCGGTCGAGGGGCCGCGCGGCGAGCAGGGATTCTCGGTCGTGTCGGACGGGACGAACCGGCCGTGGCGCATCAAGTCCCGGGCGCCGTCGCTCCTCGCGTGCCAGGCGCTCGAACAGATGATCGTCGGCGGGCTGATTGCCGACGTCATTGCGGTGATCGGATCGATTGACGTGGTGATGGGAGACGTGGACCGGTGAGTTTTCATCCGAAGATGGCGTACGGCGCCACCTTCCACAAGTCGTCGCGCCAGCTCGAGGACGAAGGTCCGGCCTTCGTCTACACGCCGGAGAACCGAGCCCGCTTCGACGAGATCATCACGCGCTACCCGCCCGACCGGAAGCGGTCGGCGGTGTTGCCCGCGCTCTACCTCGCGCAATATCAGCAGGGCTATATCACCGCGAACGCGATCCGGCACATCGCGCAGCTCCTCGAGATCACACGCGCAGATGTCGAGGACGTCGTCACCTACTACACGATGTTCTACACGCGTCCGGTCGGGAAGTTCGTCGTCAACGTCTGCCGGACGCTGTCCTGCGCCATCAACGGCGCGGAGCGCGTCACCGAAGAGTTGTGCGGCAAGCTCGGGATCAAACCCGGCGAGACCGATGCGAGCGGCACATTCACGCTGATGGAAGTCGAGTGCCTCGGCGCCTGCGATCGCGCGCCGGCGGTGATGGTCAACGACGCCTGGCAGGAGTGCGTGACGCCAGAGAGCGCAGGCCAGCTGATCGACGATCTGCGCGCGCGCGGCGAAGACGCGCTCAGCGGATGCCACCATGTGATCGAAAAGAAAAGGGCTCAGGGCTAAGGGCTCATGGCTATGGAACCGGTCCTCACCAAATACGTCCGCGAGCCCAACTCGTTCACGCTCGATTTCTATCTGCGGCACGAGGGATACGACGCGCTGAAGGCGGCGCTCGGAAAAAAGCCTGACGAGATCATCGAGCTGGTCACGGCCGCGGGACTGCGCGGCCGCGGCGGCGCCGGATTTCCGACCGGCCTGAAATGGAAGTTCGTCGACAAGAAAGTCGAACCCCGCTACATCGTCTGCAACGCGGACGAGAGCGAGCCCGGTACGTTCAAGGATCATCTCCTGATGGAGCGGAATCCGCACCTGCTGATCGAAGGGTGCGCGATCGGGTGCTACGCCATCGGCGCGAACGTCGCCTACATCTACATTCGCGGCGAGTTCTTCCATGTGCAGACCGTGCTGGAGCGTGCGATCGACGAGGCGTACGCGAAAGGGATCCTCGGCAAGAACATTTTTGGATCCGGCTTCGATTGCGACGTCTTCGTGCATCGCGGCGCGGGCGCCTACGAAGCGGGCGAGGAGACCGCGCTGCTCGAGTCGCTGGAAGGCAAACGCGCGCAGCCGCGCAATAAACCGCCGTTTCCCGCGCTGGTCGGCGTCTACGGCAAACCGACCGCGGTCAACAACGTCGAGACGCTCTGCAACGTACCGTCGATCATCACCAAGGGCGCCGAGTGGTACGCGTCGCTTGGCCCCGAGAAGAACGGCGGGCCGAAGTTGTACTGCGTGAGCGGCCACGTGAAGCGGCCTGGCGTGTACGA
>JAYVMG010000603.1:0-6211 GCA_043759095.1 Acidobacteriota bacterium
GTAGACCGCGAGGCCGCTCGGTAACAGCGGCCTCGTCGCGCCGTCGTTCATCGACGTAAACCACAGAACAAAAGGCGATTTTAGCACCAACCCCGCGCGCCTCACGACGTGGGTTACGCGCGACGGCCATCACGGCAACCTTCGGCCAAACGACACATCGGCGTGATTACGCGTCAATGCCGGCTCTTATTCACGGAGAACCAACGAAGCGGGATGGCCGTAAGCCCTTGGTCGGCCCCCGGCGGATACGCGCGAGGCTCGCGCGTATCCACGTCACAGCCGATCCATGGGACTCTTCACGCCCAGCGCGCCACGGTTCATCACATGGAGATAGATCATCGTCGTCCGGACGTCCCGATGACCGAGCAGTTCCTGCACGGTGCGAATGTCGTACCCGTCCTCGAGCAAATGGGTCGCGAAGTAGTGGCGAAGCGTGTGCGGCCCGACGCGCTTCGTGATGCCGGTCGCCCGCGTGGCTTTCGCCACCGCTTTCTGCATCACGGACTCGTGCAAATGGTACCGCGACGGCGGCCCGAATCGTGGATCTCGGCATATCCGTGTCGCCGGAAATACGAACTGCCACTTCCACTCGGTCGGCGCGTTGGGAAACTTGCGATCCAACGCGAACGGCAACACCACCCGCCCGAACCCGCGCGCCAGATCCCCCTCATGGAGCCGGCGCACGTCTGACAAGTGTGCCGTCAGCACTCCCTCACCGCCGCGGGCAACATCGTCGCCCGATCCTTCTGGCTCTTCCCTTGCCGCACGATGATCTGGTGGCGGTCGAAATCGAGATCTTTGACGCGAAGATCGAGACACTCCTCCAGCCTGAGCCCCGTACCGTAGAGCAGCATGACGAATAGACGCTCCGTGCCGGTCAACTGCTTCAAGATCGCACCGACTTCGTCCCGGCTGAGCACCACGGGTAACCGTTCAGGCGTACGCGCTCGCACAACTGGTGGAACCAGAGCAATCTCGACAGAGAGCACCTGCTTATACAGAAACAGCAGCGCGCTCAGCGCCTGATTCTGAGTCGATGCGCTCACATGCTGCCGTACAGCCAACCACGTCAGAAACGCGGAAATCTCCGACGCGCTCAGTGTCGACGGATGCGCCTTCCCGTGGAACACGATGTACCGCCGGATCCAATAGACATACGCCTCCTCGGTCCTGCGGCTGTAGTGTCGGACGCGGATGGCGTGCCGGACCCGATCCAGGAGCTTTGGCTGGGACCCGTCGCGCGGCACGGACCGATCGGCCGATGGTTGATCGACCATGGTGTCCTGTCTTCGTCCAAGACCCGTGCCAGACCGTGGGAGTAGAGCTGAATCAAGCAGGTGAGCGATCGACGGCGCGAACTCATTTCCGAGACGCAATAGTTGCGCGGTCACCGAACAGTCTGGTGTGCGATCTCTGCATCAATGGAGTTAGCGACGCGCTGACGCGGCGGGCCCGCTGTCAGGCAAGGAAGATGCGCAGCCGCACCAGTTCGGCTTCGAGCTCGCGTTCGAACGCAGCCTCGCGCGGCCGCCGATCGATGAATCCGAACTGGCACTCGAGGTCGCCGGCCTTCCTGCTGACGTTGGTCCAGCCGATTACGCGATCGCGCCAGAGCAGCGGCAGCGCGTAGTAGCCATGTTTTCGTTTCACAGCGGGCGTATACGCCTCGAAGCGGTACGCCCAGCCCCACAACAGTTCGAAGCGGCGGCGGTCCCAGACGATGGGGTCGAACGGCGACAGCAGGCGCACGTGCTCGCTGACGGCGTATCGGCTGCTCGCCGGGCGCTCGTCGTCAGGCCAGTACCACTCGACGCCGTCCACGCGCGCGTGCGCGAGGCGCTGCTTCGCCCGCAACAGAGCCGGCTTCAACTCATCGAGCCACTGCGGCGCGCCCCAGCGGAGGCGGCCGACCAGCGCGCCGAGGCTCGCCGACGGCAGCGGCGCGTACTTGCGCATGATGATGTCGACCAGCGCGTCGAGCTTCTTGCGGCGCGCCGCCACCGTGTCCGTCACGCGCACCGGCTCCTGGACGGCGTAGACGCGGACGCCGCTGTCGCGCCGCGCCACGCGCAGCAGGCCGTGATAGTGCATGGCGACGAGCAGGTGAGTCGTGGCGTTCGATGAACCGCCCCAGTAATTCGTGGTCGTGCCGTGCGCGAAGTGCTCGTCGATCTCGCGAGGATGCGCCGTCCCGCGTTCGCGGACGAACGCCAGCAAGGCGCGCGCGCGGCGTTTCGTGGTGGCGTCCCACGTGCGCGCGACGCGCGGCTGCATCAGCAGGTAGTCGGTCCGCCGGAGGAAGCCGTAGTTGACGAAGAAACCTTCCTCGAGGTCGAGCGTCGCATAGCGGTGCTCCAGATCGCCGGCCCGGTAGTTCTTCACGCGGTGGCGCAGCGTCAGATCCTGCGCGCGTGCTGGCGCGCGGATCGGGTCGGCTTGAACAAAACCGAGCGCCTTTATCGCGCGTGCCAGCGTGGTGGGTGGAAACAAGCTGCGCGCGACGGCGTAGCGGCGCAGCTCGTTCAGGGTGACTGGGGACATCCTGTCTCACGCAGAGCTCAAGCTCTGCGCCACTTCTAATGCTGATGGGCCTTGGGCATGCCGAGCTTGTTGATCGTGTCGCCCTCGAAATCGAACTCGATCAGCACCACCGGCTCCTTGCCGACCACCCAGCCGTCGTGGCCCGGGTCGATCGCCACGATCTGCGGCGCCTTGTGCGCGACGATGCAGCCGTCGGCGTACTCGATGTGAATCTCGCCGCGTGCGAGAAACCCGACGTGCGCGTGCATGCAGAGTTCGGTGCCAACGATCGGCTTCATGTCGACCGCCCAATGAAAACCCGGCGGATAGATCATTCGCTTGACGCGCGCCGCGCCGGCGCGTCCCACATCGAGCTGCACGTGGCCGATGTTGCGCCGGGTCGCGCCCTTCACCGGAGCGAGCAGCGCATCGACCTTCCCCGCCTTCTTCTTTGCGGCCTTCTTTTTCGCCATGTGTGCCTCGCTGTGGTTACTGAACGGGCCGATGCTAACATGAGCGCCCGCAACGATTCCGACCTGGAGGTCACGATGTTACGCCGTGCGCTTGTCGTCTTTTTCGTGGGCATCGCGTTCGCGAGCAGTGCGCTCGCGCAGCAGAACCGCATCGACATCGTGACGCCGTCGGCGCCGGAGTTGGCCAGCTACGGGACATACGCGATTGGCGCCCGCACGATCCAGGTGACCGACAAGAACCGGCCGGACATCCTGAGCACGAAGGAGGGCGGTCCAACCGCGAGATACGACCGCACGATGACGCTCGAAGTGTGGTATCCCGCGGCGCTGACGGCCGGCCAGAAGCCGGGCGGTGACTATCGTGCCGTCACGCGCGATCCCGCGATCACCGCGACGCTGCACGGACAGGCCGTGCGCGATGCCGCGCCGCTCGCGTCGGAAGGGCCGTTCCCGCTGGTCATCATCTCGCACGGCTACCCGGGTAATCGCTACCTGATGAGCCATCTCGGCGAGAACCTCGCGAGCAAGGGATTCATCACGGTCTCGATCGATCACACAGAGAGCACCTACGACGATCAGAAACCATTTGCCAGCACGCTGTATAACCGCGCGTTCGATCAGCTGTTCGTGTTGAACGAGATGGAGCGCCTCGGCAAGGCCGGCTCTGGCAGCTTCCTCACCGGCCGCCTCGACGCCAGCCGCACTGGCCTCGTCGGTTACTCGATGGGTGGCTACGGTGTGGTCAACACCATCGGCGGCGGCTACAGCAAAGCGAGTGAGACGATTGCCGGCGCGCCGCCGAACAAACTACTGGCGGATCGCGGCGCCGCGAACCCGGAGTACCGCAAGACGATCGATCCGCGAATCAAAGCCGCCGTCGCGATCGCGCCGTGGGGCATGGCCGGCGGATTCTGGGACGCTGAAGGGTTGAAGGGGATTGCCACGCCGGTGTTCTTTGTCGCGGGAAGCGCAGACGAAGTGGCGGGATACGAAAAGGGCACGAAGGCGATCTATCAGGGCGCCGTGAACTCGGATCGGTACCTGCTGACGTTCATCAACGCGAACCACAACGCCGGTGCGCCGATTCCTGCGCCTGCGGAAACGTACGTCGCCGCGGAAACCGGAAAGCCTGCGGCGTTCGCGCATTACGCGGACGCGGTGTGGGACACGGTGCGGATGAACAATATCCTCGACCATTTCGCGACCGCGTACTTCGATCTGTATCTGAAGGGCGATCAGGAGAAGAAGGCGTACTTCGAGGGGTGGAAGGGGTTCAAGCGCGGGACCAGCGTCGGGCTGACGCTCGACCACGCCGCGCCGGCGAAGTAGCATCTCTCGTAGCGCAACGCTTGAGCATTGCGAAACACGCATGGAGACACGAAGCGCCGTGAAGCATTTGACGATGAGCGACCTGGAGACCGGGCTGACCGAAATCGGCCGCTCGCCGAAACACGAAGGCGCACTGGAGATGATCGTCCGCCGCCCACAGGTCGGCGAACGCGAGATCCTTCAGCAAGGGCAGCTCGATCCGTCGGAAGGCCTCGTCGGCGACAGCTGGAAGATCCGCAGCAGCAAGCGGACCGCTGACGGCATGCCGCATCCCGACATGCAGCTCAACGTGATGAACTCGCGGGTCGTCGCGCTGCTGTCGCAGGACAAGAGCCGTTGGCACCTCGCGGGCGATCAGCTCTACATCGATCTCGATTTGAGCGAGGATAATGTGCCGGCGGGCACGCAGCTGGCGATCGGATCGGCGGTGATCGAGGTCACGCGCGAGCCGCACACCGGGTGTGGAAAATTCGTGGAGCGCTTCGGCATCGATGCGATGAAATTCGTGAGTGCGCCGCAATGGAAAGATCTCCACCTGCGCGGCATCAACGCGCGCGTCGTCCAGCCGGGCGTGATCCGGGTCGGCGACGTGGCCACAAAACTGTAAAGCGGAGGATCGTCATGCGGCGTCGAAATCATGTGTGGTTTGCGGTCTTTGCGGCCTTTGCGTTCCAGGGTGTCGTGCCCTCGACCGCATCCGCGACCTGGTCGGTCGTCGCCGCCGACCGCAGCACCGGTCGCGTCGTGATCGCATCAGCGACCTGCGTCGACCGCGACGATCAATTTCTGATGGGCGTGCAGGCCGTCGTCGTGCCAGGCAAGGGCGTGGCTGCCTGCCAGGCCGGTGTCGACAACACCCACACGAACCAGATGCTGGTGTATCAGGAACTGCAGAAGGGGACCGACCCGAAGGGGATCATCGACCTGCTGAGCGCGGATCCGGCGTTCCAGACGCGGCAGTTCGGCATCCTCGATCTGCAGGGCCGAAGCGCGGGGCACTCTGGTCTGACCAACGGGTACGTGTCGCAGGACATTCACGGTCAGGCGCCGGGCACCGAGATTTTCTATTCGATTCAAGGCAACATCCTGCGGCCGGGTCAGGTGGTGCCCAATGCCGTGCAGGCCTTTCTGAACGCGAAGGGCGCAATCACCGATCGCGTGATGGCGGCGATGGAAGCCGCCGATGGCTCTGGTGGCGACAGCCGCTGCACGTGCCCGCCGTGGCCTGCCGACGGAACGAAGCCGGCGATTCCGTGCTCGGAGAAAACCGCGCACGTCGCCTACATCCTGATGGCGGAGAAGGGCGACACCAGCGGCGATTCGCACAACAACGGCACATACACGATGTATCTCACCGTGTCGCAGCCGGCCGGCGACCACGGACCGAACGTGATCAAAGAGGGCGAAAACCTGAACCCGGTGAAGACGCTGCGCCTGCGTTATGACGCGTGGCGCAAGGCGCAGTCTGCGAGTTTCAAATGAGCTCCGCACACATGCGACTTCTGTCGTCGACGTTCGCGCTCGCTGCGCTATGCTCGACACTCGTGCTCGCTCAACAGCGTGGCGCCAACCCATCCGCCGCACCCGCCCAACCTGGCCCACCCGCGCAAGCGGGCCCCCGTGGCGGCGGACGAGGCCGCGGCGGCATCCAGGTGATGACGCTTGTGTCCACGGCATGGCCGGACGGCGGTCAGATTCCCGCGAAGTTCACGCAGGCGGGCGACGACATGTCGCCGGCGCTGGCCGTCAGCAACGTGCCGCAGGGAATCGCGAGCTTCGTGCTGATCGTGCATGATGTCGACGCGCCGATCGGCAACGGCACCGACGACATGCTGCACTGGATGCTGTGGAACATTCCGCCGGACACGACGATCCTGCGCGAGGGGATG
>JAYVMG010000604.1:0-2333 GCA_043759095.1 Acidobacteriota bacterium
CTGCACCGTTGACGGCCGGCCGTTCCGGCGCCTCCGGCTGCGCGAGAAGCGCGTCGATCGCGTCGGCCCACCGGCCGGCGACCAAATCTTCCTGCGAAACATATCGGCACCGCAAGATCCCCGGCATCCCGGCGACGAACAGATCGTATTCGATGAAGCGGCCGCGTGACGTGTACAGCAGCGCCGTGCCGTTGGCCACACATTCCGACACGATGCCGTACCCAGGCTTGCTGACCACGACGTCCGCCGCGGCCACCAGATCCTCGTACTGCAATCCGGGCGGTGGCTCACGCATCGGTTCGATGAACGTGAAGCGATCGGACTGGCGAAGCGCCTCGATCGGCAGATCGACGCCGTAGCCGCCGAATGACGCCAGCACGACCGGCCGCTCGTTGCCGATCCCGAGTTGTCGACGCGTGTCGGCCGGATCGCGCGTTGACTGCCGCGCGATGAACGGGATGTCGCGCGTGACGCCGGCCATCGGCTCGAACCCGCCATGCATCGGCAGGCGCAGCGCCAGTGTCGTGGACGCGTACGCGCGGCGGATCGTCGGGATCACATCCGGCGCGATCCTGTCAAAGGCCGGGTAGATGCTGTAGATCCAGTCCCACGTGAAGTTGCCGAGCGCCACGGACGGGAGGCCAGCGCGATCGGCTGCCGCGCACGCCAGCGGCGGAATGTCGCCGATCACGAGCGTTGCGCCCACGCCTCGGAGGAACTCGGCCTCAGTCGCGACGCGGCGATCGAAGTCCGCGTAGAAGCGCGCCGCCTGCTTCACCGTCTCGTCTTCGTCGAATGTCAGGCTATCGATCTGCGCGAGGCCGGTGTCGGTCTCCAGTGTCTGGATAGAGACGGTCGCGCTCTCGATCGGCGCAAACAGCCAGCGCGGCACGGACGTACGCACGATGACGCGCGTCTCCGGGCGCCGTGCGCAGATGGCGCGAATCAGTTCGATGTCGCGGGAGGCGTGACCGAAGCCGTGACCGGAAATGTAGAAGGCGATTAGCAATCTCTGTTCACCCGGTGGCTTCGAACACCTTGAGGTCGGTGCGCGCGCCGATCGTGGTGCCGCTGATCAGCGCCGGCGCCGACGTGCCCTCGCGCCGCGCGGCGACGAACACCGGCGGCGATGTGGGGTTCGTGGCCCCGCCGTTCGCAAAGCCGCGCATGAGTCGCGTCATTCTACGCTGGTTACACCCACCCGACCCTCCAGACCCACACGTTCCACCGGCCCTCTTCCACCCACTCGACCTGTTATGATCACTGGCATGTCGCTCGATGAACGGGACTTCTTCAACAGCAAGAACGAAACGCGGACCGACAAGCTGAACTGTCCGCGCTGCAAGCGCGTCAACGAGTACCAGATGCGCTGGGTGGTGAACACCAGGAAAGACCGTCTGCCTGGCGGCGCCGACGAACGCGATCGCGCGCTGTACGCCAAGCTCCAGAACTACATGGTGCGGATGGACGACGCCGTCACCTGTAAGACGTGCGGGAAGAAGTTCGACATTCCGTCGCAGCACTCGATGGTGTTTCTCGACAGCGGCGGAGCGGCGGGGAAGACGTACACCGGCGGCGACGACGAGGATTCGCGCTTCAATAGATGAACGGGATCAGCCGCCACCTGACGTCGCGCTGATAGCGTGCGTAGGCGTCGCCGAAGCTGGCGTGCAGCGATCGTTCTTCCCACGGAATGGCGATCGCCAGATACAGCGTTGTGATCGCGGCGAACGCCAGGCGGTCGCCCGTCATGTGCGCCGCGCCGAACACCATCAGCACCCAGCCGAGATACAGGGGATGCCGCACCAGGCGGTACGGCCCCGTCACTTGTAGCCCCTGCGCGTGCGTCGCTGGACGGATGCCGGCCAGCTCGAGCGGATCGATCCGCGCCACGCTACGCGCCGTGATCAACAGACCCGCCAACTGAACCGCAGCGAACGCAAACGCAGTGAGTCCCGTTGCGGCGTAGAACGTCCCGCCGATCGGCCGCCATGCGACGCAGACGAGGATCAGCAGCAGGCTGGCGATCCAGACGTACACCGACCGCAGCAGTGACGCCGGCACGAGTCGAGCCAGCCACGTCTTGATGCCGTCGCGCGCGAACAGGCTGTGATGACACGCGAAGATGGTGATCAGGACGGTGTCGGCGATGAGCGGCAGCCAGCCCGACGCCGGCGCCGGCCGACCCATGACGAGCGCGTAACTCCACGCGCACACGCCCAGCGATGTGACGAACATCGCACCGCCGAGCCACACAAATGCGCGCGCGCCCATAGACGAGGACTACTATAGCGTCATGTTTCACGCGGGCTCGCCGCGCATCGTCATCTCCG
>JAYVMG010000605.1:0-6204 GCA_043759095.1 Acidobacteriota bacterium
GCGGAAATCGGCGCCGACGCGCACAACAGTCACAAATGTCAGGGGACCTCGGGTCTGCCGGCGCTGCCTGGTTTCGCAACCGGCCGTGGCGGCGGTCGCGGAGGACAGTACGCGTTGATGGACTCGACGATTCCTGGTCAGATGCAGAAAGACGAGACGGCGATCTTCGACGACATCGACGTCACGTTGTACGGCGTCGCGCAGTTTGCGGGCGCGAACCCGCCCGACGCGCTCAAGAGCGGCCTCGCGGCGATCGTCGATCAGGCGCAGCGCGCGAAGAAGTTGTTCGACGGGGGAGACGACGCGGGAACGGCGGCGCCGATTGAAGCGGGCCTGACGGCGTTGCGCGCGCTTCGGGGTCAGCTGGCGGCGATGCGCGTGACCGACGCGGCGCGCTACGAGATCGACTTCCGTCTGCAGCTCAAGGAGCGTGACTATCAGGACGCACTGCTCGCCGCGCACGGTCTCACCTTCGACGCGGTCGCCGACGATGGACTGGTGGTGGCGGGGCAGCCGGTGTCGCTGTCGCTGCTGGCGGTGAATCGCGGCGGATCAGAGGTGAGCGTCAGCGACGTGACGATGGTCGGCTTCGACCCTTCGACAGGCTCAGGGCAGGGCGGATCAGCCTGCACGCCGGGCCCCGTGAAGCAGGACGCGATCTACACCTGCAGCGCGAAAGCGACGATTCCGAAGACCGCGAAGCTGACCACGCCGTACTTCACCGACGACTACTGGAAGTCGCCGGCCACGCCCGCGATCAACGTCTTCGAGCGCGGCGTCCCATTCGGCGTGCCGTTCGCCCCAACGCCGTTCCGCGTCACGTTCCACGTTCGCGCCGGCAGCGTCGAGGTGACGAAGGAACTGCCCGTGCAGTACCGCTACGTCAAAGACATCTACAACGGCGACAAGCGGATGGAACTGAACGTCGTGCCGGCGTTCTCGGTCAAGGTGACGCCGTCGCTCGCGGTGATTCCGGCGCCGGCCGCGGGCGCCGCGAAAGCCGAGCGTGAAGTCCACGTCGCCGTCACCAACGGCACGAAGGGCGCCGCGACGGTCAGCGTAAAGTTGGAATTGCCGGCCGGCTGGACGGCGACGCCGGCGACCGTACCGATCGTGTTCGGCCACGAGGACGAGTCGCTGTCCGCGCGCTTTCAGGTCACGGCGCCCGTGCAGGTGAAAGTTGGCGCGTACACGGTTCGCGCCGTGGCGACCTCGTCGAAGACCGGAACGGAGCGATTCGCGGACGGCTATCAGGATATCGAGTACCCGCACATTCAGCGCCGGCAGCTCATCAAACCGGCGGAGACGTCGCTCAAGATCGTGGACGTGAAGCTGGCGCCGGGCCTGACGGTTGGCTACGTGAACGGTGTCGGGGATCAGGCGCCACAGGCGATCGAGCAGCTCGGCGCGAAGCTGGCGTTCATCGATCAGGACGAACTCGCCTGGGGCGATCTCTCCAAATACAACGTCATCGTCACCGGCGTGCGCGCGTACGAGCGGCGCGCGGATCTGCGCGCTTACAATCGGCGGCTGCTCGAGTACGCCGAGCAGGGTGGAACCGTCATCGTGCAGTACAACAAGTTCGAGTTCAACCAGTCGCAGTACGGACCGTATCCGGCGCTCGTCAGCGGCAATCGCGTGTCTGACGAGAGCGTGCCGGTGAAGATGCTGGCGCCGGCGCATCCGGCGTTCAACTACCCGAACCGGATCGGCGCCGCGGCATGGAGCAACTGGGTGCAGGAGCGCGGGCTGTACTTTCTCGGCGAGAAGGATCCGAAATACGTGGATCTGGTGTCGATGAACGATTCGTTTCAGGACAACCCCGGCGACAAGCTGGGCTCGCTTGTGGAAGCGCGCGTCGGCAAAGGACGCTGGCTGTATCTCGGGCTCGGCCTGTGGCGGCAACTTCCCGCCGGCACCGACGGCGCGTACCAGCTGCTCGCGAATCTGCTCAGCCTGCCGAAGGCGCCGCCGACACCGTAGCACCGTAGAGGACGGCCCTGTGTGGGCCGTCCTTCCGGGCCGTCCCTGCGGCTCGACCAAGGCACGCGCCTTGCGTTCCGACGCCGATATGTCGGGACGCCCACATCGTCTTTCGGCCTTCTGCTACGAAGGGCGACATCGGTATTCGTTGACCTTTTGCACGCATGAACGACGGACTCTCTTCGTCGAATCAGACATCGTTGAAGCGGCGCTCTCGCAGATTCTGCGATCAGCAGCCTGCCGTGCGTTTGCAGTCGTTGCCTACTGCTTCATGCCTGATCACCTGCATCTGCTAGTCGAAGGGCAATCAGATGATGCAGACTTGGTCGCGTTTGCGAAGGATGTGAAGCAGCGCGTCGCGTACTACTATCTGCGCAAGCATCCGGGACCTGTGTGGCAGAAGGGTACTACGAACGAATCCTGCGCGATGAAGAGTCGACGTTGACGGTCGCGCGCTATATCCTGGCGAACCCGGTGCGCAAAGGATTCGTCCGAGAGCCGCGCGACTATGCCTTCTCAGGATCGGCAATCTGGACCTGGGAGCAACTTCTCGAGATGTGGCAGACACTCAGGTAGCAGACACGTCGGCACGGCCTTCAAGGCCGTGCCCTACGGTGGGCGCCGGGGAGCGTAACCGTCAGGTCGAGGACGCAGCCGGGGATCTGCAATCTACAATGGATTCATGTCCGTCCGAGACGTCATCATTATCGGCGCGGGGCCATCAGGCTTGTCGGCCGCGATTGCCGCCAAACGCCGCGACCTCGACTATCAGGTCATCGAACAAGGCGTGTTGGTGAACTCGATCTACCGATTTCCACCGCAGATGGTGTTCTTCACCACGCCCGAGCTGCTCGAAATCGGCGGGCTGCCGTTCGTGTCGCCGTACGACAAGCCGACGCGCGCCGAGGCATTGAAGTATTACCGCCGGGTCGTCGACATCCACGATCTGCAGATCGCGTGCGAAGAAAAAGTGCTCTCGGTGGAATGGGAGACAGCTGGGTCGGATGGGTCAGGTGGGACGGGTGGCGACGAGGGCGTGTTTGCGATTGAGACCGAGTCGCGACACGGGGTGCGCCGCGCCCGGTTCGCGCGCCACGTCGTGATGGCGATCGGGTACTACGACCACCCCGTCCTGCTTGGCGTGCCAGGCGAGCAGCTGCCGCACGTGCATCACTACCAAGGTGAGGCGCATTCGCACTACCGTCAGCGCGTCGTCATCGTTGGCGGCGGGAACTCCGCGGCGGAGTCGGCGCTGGAACTGTTCCGCGCCGGTGCGCACGTGACCATCGTGCACCGGGCCTCGTCACTGAAGTCGACGATCAAATATTGGGTGCGACCGGACATCGAGAACCGCATCAAGGAACGATCGGTTGCTGCTCGGTTCAACTCGCGCATCACCGAGATTCGCGCGAGCTCAGTGATCATCAGGTCTGGTGGGTCGGGTGGGCCGGACGGGTCGGGTACGGAAGAGGAACTGCCCGCGGACGCCGTTTATCTACTGACCGGCTATCGCGCTGACGCCGATTTGCTCCAGCACGCCGGCGTCACGTTGGACGAACGCGACGCGCCGGTGCATGATCCGGAGACATTTGAAACCAATGTGCCGGGGCTCTTCGTCGCCGGCGGCGCGATTGCCGGTGTCGATACCGGGACGATCTTCATCGAGAACGGCCGGTTTCACGGCGAGAAGATCATCGAGGTCATCGCACGCCGCGAGTCGCGGGAGTGAACGTCCCGTCAACGTCGTATGACGATTTCGTAAAAAAACTCCCCTTGGATCTCGTAACAGCGCACTAGAATACGCGGCAGTCCGAACCCCGGGGGAGGCTGCCATGCGTCGTCAGGCCGTTGCGATCATCGTGCTGTGTCTCGTTATCGCGCTCAAGGGAGCGCTCGCGTCCACGCCGGTGATGATCGATGTCACCGTGCACGAAGGCACGTCGATGTCGGTCGGCGTCTCGCCCGATGGGCGTACGCTCGCGGTCGATCTCCAAGGCAGCATCTGGACGCTGCCCGCCACCGGCGGCCCGGCCACTCGCATCACCGACATCTTCAACGACGCGCGCCAGCCGACCTGGTCCCCCGACGGCCAGTGGATTACCTTCTTCGCCTATCGTGACGGCGGCTACGACATCTGGGCGATTGCACCGGATGGGTCGAAGCAGCACAAGCTCACGTGGGGCGCGTTCGACGATCGTGAGCCGACGTGGTCGCACGATGGCACGCGCGTCGCGTTCTCATCCGACCGCGGCAACGCCCTTGGCAGCGACTACAACATCTGGATCCTGGACATGCGCAACGGCGAGTTGCAGCAGCTCACACAGAATCCTGCCGACGACTACATGCCGTCGTGGTCGCCGGACGACAAGGAGATCGCGTTCACGTCGACGCGCGACGACGGCCAGTCGATCTGGGCGGTGAACGTCGCCGACGGCACCGAGCGAAAAGCTGCAACGGCGGCCGGACGCGTCGATGCGCCGTCCTGGGGCGTCGGCGGGATCGTCTACCACGTCACCACGGGTGGCGGACGCGGCGCTACAGGCGGCGGTCCCGAGTCGTCGCGCTACGAGATGGCGGGCAAGACGGTGACCGGCAGCGAGAATGTCTTCGCGTTCCGCGCGTCGTGGGCGTCGCCGAAAGATTTCTACTACGTCTCTGACGGCAAGATCCGGAAGCGCAGCGTCGAGAGCGCCAGCCCGCAGACGATCGAGTTCAGCGCGACGTTACAGGTGACCCGCGCCACCGGCAGCTACACGCGCCGCAAGCGCGACTTCACGTCGGTGACGCCACGGCAGGTGCTCGGCGTGGTGCATCCCGTGATTTCGCCGGACGGCAAACAGATCGCGTTCGCCGCGGTCGGCGACATCTACGTCATGCCCGTCGGCGGCAAGCCGGTGAACATCACGAAGGATGCGGCGCTCGACACCGAGCCGGCCTGGTCGCCCGACGGCTCGCAGCTCGCCTATTCGTCCGACAAGGACAGCGAGCACCTGCAGCTCTGGGTCCGCGACATGAAGTCGGGACGCAGCCGCCGCCTCACCGACCTGACGACGCAGCCGCAGGGCGCGGCGTGGTCGCCTGACGGCACGCGGATCGCTTTCTTCAACGTCGACGGCATGTGGCGCGTGGCGCAGATGTCGGTGATCGACGTGGCCAGCGGCACGGTCACCAAGGTCCACGACACGCTGCCGCAGCCGGGCGCACCGGCCTGGTCAGCTGACGGCAAGCGCCTCGCGATTGCCGGCATCGCGCCGATGACCAAGCGTTTCCGGGAAGGCACCAACCAGATCCTGACGATGTCGTCGACTGCGCTCAACGACGACAAGTGGTTCGCGCCGCAGCCGCAGATGTCGATCGACTCGCGCGGCGGCTGCGGTCCGGCGTGGTCGCCCGACGGCACCAAGATGGCCGCGATCTACGAGGGCGTGCTCGCGGTGTGGCCCGTCTCGCCAGCCGGCGAGCCGCTCGGCCCGCCGCGGCGGATCACGAACGAGAGCGCGCATGCGCCCAGCTGGAGCGGCGACTCGCGTCACATTCTTTACCAGTCGATGGACAAGCTGCGGATCGTCGACATCGAGAACGGCGACAGCCGGACGGTGCCGCTCGATCTGAAGTACACGCCCGCGGTGCCGACGACGCATGTCCTGGTGCATGCGGGGAAACTCGTCGACATGAAGAGCGCCGCCTCCCGCGCCAACGTCGACATCGTCATCGACGGAAACAGGATCACGAGTGTCGTGCCGCACGCGGTGGCGAATCACACCGGTCAGGTCGTCGACGCGACGAACCTGACGGTGATGCCGGGGCTCATCGAGTTTCATTCGCATCTGCAGCCGGACTTTGGCGAGTCGGCGGGACGCGCGTGGCTGGCATTCGGGATCACGACGGTGCGCAGCCCCGGCAACACTCCGTACGAGCCGGTCGAGGAGCGCGAGGCGAGCGAGGCGAACGTCCGGATCGGGCCGCGCGTCTACGGCACCGGCAACCTGATGGAATGGCAGCGCGTGTACTACAAGATGGGCATCGCGATTTCCGGCCCGGCGCACTTCGAGATGGAGCTGCAACGCGCGAAGGTGCTGCAGTACGACATGCTCAAAAGCTACGTCCGCCTGCCGGATCTGCAGCAGAAGCGGATGGTCGAGTTCGCGCACAGCATCGGCATCCCGGTCGCCACACACGAGATCTTCCCGGCCTCGTTTGTCGGCGTCGACAACACCGAGC
>JAYVMG010000606.1:0-15811 GCA_043759095.1 Acidobacteriota bacterium
TGAATGTCCAAGATGCGTCCCTCGTGCCCTACGACGACCATGAGCAGTGGGCCTACCTCGCGTCTGTACGTCGTCTCGATCGTGCTGAAGTTGAAAGAATTGTGCAGAACGCGAACCGGAGCGGGGCTCGCCACTGGATATGCGATTTTCGGGAACGCTCACGCCCCTCCAAGCGCGAGCGGCTGAGGCCATCCTGGCCCACGACATGGGCGTCTTCGTGGCACCACCTGGCGCCGGCAAGACCGTGGTCGGCACGTACCTGGTGGCTGCGCGCGCGTGCAGCACGCTCATCCTGGTGCACCGGCAACCGCTCTTGGACCAGTGGCGGGCTCAACTGGCGATGTTCCTGGGAGTGGACCAGAAAGAGATCGGCCAGATCGGCGGTGGCAAGCGCGTCGGCAACGGCCGGATTGACATCGCGATGATCCAGAGCCTGGTCCGCAAGGACCGCGTTGAGGACATCGTCGCGAACTACGGACAGGTGATTGTCGACGAATGTCACCACGCGCCTGCGGTGTCGTTCGAACGTGTCCTCAACGAAGTTAAGGCGCGATACGTCGTCGGGCTCACGGCGACACCTCATCGGCGGGACGGGCATCATCCCATTGCGGACATGCAGCTCGGACCCGTTCGCTTTGCCGTCGATCAACGGAATCAACGAAGTCTGCGTCCATTCGATCAGCGCTTGATTGTTCGGGACACGGCGTTCAAGTGGGTGAACGATCGCGCCGCGCCTACCATTCAGGAGCTGTACGCGGCCCTCGCGGCCGATGATCGACGGAATCGGATCATTCTTGACGACGTGATCCAGGCGCTCGAAGAGAAGCGCTCACCGATTGTCCTCACCGAACGACGGGACCATCTGGAATTCTTCGCCGCCAAGCTCCGGAATTTTGCGCGTCACGTCGTCGTGCTCCGCGGGGGCATGGGCGTCAAGGAGCGGCGTCGGGTGCAAGAGCAGCTGGCCGCCATTCCTTCTCATGAGGAGCGATTGCTCCTGGCCACGGGTCGCTATATCGGCGAAGGGTTCGATGATGCGCGGCTCGACGCGCTGTTTCTGACGCTTCCTGTCTCGTGGAGGGGCACGCTGGTGCAGTACACCGGTCGGCTCCACCGACTTCACCCGGGCAAGACCGAAGTCCGGATCTTCGACTACGTGGATCGCGACGTGCCGATGTTGCTTCGCATGTTTCAGCGGCGGTTGCGCGGCTACCGGGCTATCGGATACGCCCGTGGGGAACCGCGGAGCAGTGGACTGAAGGCCAGCGATAGACGCAGTGTGGAGTACGACGTGGAGCCGGAGAACGGAACCGACTTCGGGTGATCGCACTGTAGAATGGGTACTGTGCCAAAGGTTCGTGAGGCCATCAAGCTGATCGAAGCCGACGGCTGGCAGGAAGTGACCACCAAAGGCAGTCACCGCCAGTTCAAGCACCCGACAAAGGTCGGACGTGTCACCATCGCGGGCAAACCGTCCGACGACCTGGCACCCGGAACGTACAACAGCATCCTGAAGCAGGCGGGTCTCAAGGGATAAATATGCATCGCTTCCTGATCGTCATCGAGAATGCCGGCAACAACTTCTCCGCGTACTCGCCAGACTTGCCCGGCTGTGTTGCAACCGGAGCGACGCGAGAGGAAACCGAACGGCGGATGTACGAGGCGATCCAGCTGCATGTCGAGGGCCTGCTTGAAGACAAGCAGCCCGTTCCAGTCTCCACGTCGTTCGCTGAATACGTCGTCGTTCCCGCATAGGCCCTTGGAAGGTCGACCTGGGTCGAGCCGCGTCTGTCGACCCGCGCCGCCAGACGCGTTCGATCCAACGACAGTCGGGTTCGAGGCTCCGCGCCAACGCTGGAAGATCGCGTTCGAGAGGTAGCTGTCGTAGCGGAACCGACGAAGCGGAAGCGCTGGGCCGACGTGAAGGCCATCTTGGACTCATTCGACCGCAAAGGTCTCGTGTCCCTCATCGGGGATCTGTACGCCGCCAACACAGCCAATCGCCGCTTTCTCCACTCGCGTCTGGCTCCAACACGCGCGGACGACGCCATTGAGGAGTACCGCAGGTTGGTGGCCGAGGCCATCTATCCGGACCCCTTCAGCCGTCGCAGGGTCAGCGTCCGCGACGCTGGCGCCGCGATCACCGAATACCGGCGTTCGATCGGCGACTTGGCCGGGATGATCGACCTCATGCTGACCTTCGTCGAGGCGGGAACAGAACAGGCTGCCGATTTGGGCTACGGTGACGACGACTACTTCGCCGCGCTCGAGAACAAGCTCGACGCCATCGTGAAGGCGTTCGACGAATTGTCCGCGACCGCGCGAGCGACGACCCTCGCACGTCTCATCCGCGTCCGAGACCGAGCGAAGAACATCGGGTGGGGATACGGCGATTGCCTGGACGATGTGGTGCGGATGTTGGAACGTCGCGCCGAACCGAGGCCTCGGACACGGGCCGCTCGGCGCTGAGCAGCGGGAACGCGTCGCTCGTGCTGGCGGCAAGCGAATGGCAGAGCGAAACGCGACCGTGCATGCGAGAAGCTCCAGAACTGTACGACTGCGCGCGCACGCATCGCGGAGCCCGGAAATTGCCGGGAATCAACGTCGCTCCGCAATCGCGTGCAACAAGGTGCGAGCTCGAGCTGGGCGGGACTTGCAAGTGGTCGAGCAGTGGTTCGGACTCGAGTAGGAGGCCCTGGTTCACGCGACTGGTTTACGACGCGGAACGCTGCAAGAACATCCGAGCACAGATCCTCGAAGACGATCCCCAAAGGCGATCTCGTCGAGTGTCATTTCGAGTGTCATTGCGCCAGCAAAACCGGAAAACCGAAGCGAAGAGACGAAAGCCGAGGAAAGAATCCTAAGATGCTAAATCGCTGACGTCGAGAGCTTTGGGCGAAAAGAGCCCGTCTTCATTGGGGTTTCACGACGCTGGCTCAAGGACTCCCTCTCTCTCCGCCAAACTCCGCTCCGCTTCGTCTAGCGGCGCGAGCGGTCTTCAGGCATCGCGCAACTCGCTCACGCTCGTTGCGACTTGGCTCGAATCTTTCTCCCGTGTCTCGCTTCGCTTACCGCGAATCCCATCGTGGCGCTAGCGTGCAACGGCCTTCTGAAATGATCCGAGCTCAGCGAGCAGCCACACTCCGGGATCGAGAACGACTGATGCCGGTTCTGCATCGGCGGGAATACTGAACGTGGACTCGCGGCCGGTCACCTGCACCAGACGGACCGCGGGCGCCACGCCGGACGCCCCCGACACTCCCACGCCGAGCGCAAATCGGAAGGGATCGCCGGCTTGCGTCTGCCGCACCGTCATCACGATCTGTTTCGCGGCGGAATCGTAGCGCCAGCTGCCCGACACCTGTGGCACACCGCTCCGCGTCAGCCACTGCGCAAAGAACCAGCGCAGATCCTGACCGGACACTTCTTCCATCGCACGGCGAAGATCCGCCGTCGATGCCACCCCGTTCGCGTGACGCTGATAGTAGAGCCTGATGCCGCGCCAGAACGGCTCCGTCCCGATCAGGTCGCGCAGCATGTGCAGCGTCCACGCGCCTTTCTCGTAGACCAGGCGATTGTTGGGCGATGTCGCCGCCTCATCGAGATTCGCGTGCACCACTGGCGTATTCGGCAACGACTGCTCGAGCCGAAGCACGGCGGTGCGGCTGCTGCGGAGGCCGTCGCCGAACGCGTCGCGACCATTGGCGTATTCGGTGTAGAGCAGCGTGAAGTAAGTGGCGAAGCCTTCGCTCAGCCACACGTCGTTCCAGTCGCTCTCGGTCACCGCATCGCCAAACCATTGATGCGCGGTTTCGTGCACCACCGGCGCGTTGCCCGTCGTCACGCTTTTCTCGCCGTAGAAGATATTGCTGACGTGCTCCGTGCCGCCGCCCATGCCCGCGGCCTCGACGTGCGCCAGCTTGGCGTACGCGTACGGGCCGATGCGATCCGAGAAAAACTCGAACGACCCGCGCGCGTCTCTTTCGAGCGCCGCCAGTCCTTTGTCGGCATCCTGCGGAAAGGCCCAGTAGGAGAGCGGCACGCCGCGCACGATGCCCCCCTGCTGCACGATGAAGCGCGCGACGCCGAGCGAGTAGAGCCACGACGAGATGGGCACATCCTGCTTCCAATGCGTGCGCCGCAATCCGCCAGGCAGGTCCACCTGCTCGACGATGACGCCGTTCGACACCACCTGGTAGTCGGCCTTCGTCGTCACGATCAACTCGCCGGTGGCTTTATCGGCGGGATGATCGATCATCGGCAGCCATTGGCGCGCGCGGTTGTACCAGTTCTCGCTGAACGCCGTGCGATCGCCGTGGATGTTGTTGAGGATGCGCAGGCCATTGCCGGGCGCGCCGTGATAGGCGATCGTGAAGCTGACATCCTGACCCGCCGTGGCCCCGGCGGGCACTGGCAGATGCAGACGATTGTCGCGGTGCTCGATCGGCACGGCGCGGCCATCCGATGTGACGCTGGTCACCGTCATCCCTTTGCCATCTGGCGTGAGGGACGTCAGGTCGAGGATCGCTTCTCGCGTTCCCGGCATGACGATGCGAAGCGTGACGGTCGCCTCGGCCTGAATCTCGTTCGAGTCGCTCGTCAGCAGCGTCAGGCGGACGGCGTAGTGGCGGGCGTCGATGCCAGGCTGTCGCGGGTACGTGTCGGCCCCAAGTTCCGAGCCGCCGCCGGCGATCAGCAGCGCCATCACCGAACACGCGATCATCCCTCGAGGCACCGTGCGCATGTTCTGTTTCACGGCCATTGCTGGGCACCGCGCAGTAGGCGAACGACGAACACCACGTCGCCGCGCACGGTGTAGACGATCAGGTACGGCAGCGCTGAAATGACGAGTTCGCGCGTCCCCGCCTTTTTTCCGGGACGGCCCAAGTGCGGGAATTCCAGCAGTACGGCAGGCGCGTCGTAGACGGCGCGCACCAGATCCGCCGCCCGCTCGGGCACCTGTTCAAATAGATAATCGGCGAGGCGTTCGAGGTCAGCTGCAGCGTCCGTGGTCCAGCGAAGTTGCATTCACGGACGCGTCCGAGCCTGGATCAGACGTCCTTCGAGGCGCGCGCCGACTTCGTCATGTGTCAGCACTTCTCCACGCTCGACTTGAGCGAGACCCTTCTTAACTTCGCGCAGAAACCAGTCGTCGTACTCGACGGCGCGCGCGATGGCCTCCAGCACGAGCACTTCGGGAGTCATCCCGCGGCTGTCCGCCGCGCGCGCGAGCTTAGTCTGAAGGTCTGGCGGTACGTTCAGTTCCATGCGTCCCAGTGTAGCGGGCGCCCGGAGGGAGTCAACTATTTCGGCAGGGATTCGGTCCAGTTCAGGATCACGTTGACCGGCGGACCGGGAAGACCCAGCGGCTGGCGCAGGAGAAGACGCTGGCCGTCCTTGTAGAGGCCCCATGCACCGCCGCGATTGGACGAAAACACGATCGCATTCCCGTCCGGCGACCAGACCACATTGGAATCCTGCGCGGGGTCGGAGGTGACGCGGGAGGCAATCTGCGACTACAGATCCACGATCCAGATGTCCCAGTTTCCCCCCACGAGCCACGATCGCCAACTGCCGGCCATCCGCCCCGAGCGGAGCAAGAATGTCGTAGGGGCCCAGCCGGCTTCCGATCGCGAGGCTCACGAAACCCTCACGTGCGAAGTCGAGGGGCCTTCGCCGATCGACGCAGTGACTTCGTAGACGCCGAGAAGGGAGCCTGGCGTGAGACTCACGGGTTGGAGGCGGAGTGAGCCCGGCGCGCAGCGAGGGCGAAATGGTCGAAGTACTTCTGCAGAGACGGGCCGGTTGATCGGTACTCGTTCGACCCCGCGAGAAAATCGACCACCACTTCGCGTGCACGCGCGATTTCGCGCAGACGCGCGACCGACCGCCGATGCCGCGGGTCATCCAGCATCAGGTCGAACAACTCGAGTCCGCGGTACAGGGCGGCCTGGGCGGTCTCAGGATTCTTCGTCGACCAGCGAATCGCGCGGCTGATCTCGCTCCCCACATTGCCGAATTGCTCGGCGAGGGACAGCTCCCACCAGCGACCGCTGGTGACGTTACGGTGTTGCCCGGTCGTCATCGACGCACCACACGCGCCATGAAGCCCGCGATGGCCGCTCGCGTGGCGGGATCGTCGACGCCGCGCGACCGGTTGCCGAACGACGGCCGCAGATTGATCATGGAATCGAATTCCAGCCAGTCCCCTCCGGCCACGTCAGGATAGAGGTTGATCTCCCAGAGATGCACGTGTTTCGACCCGCCGGCCAGCAGGCTCGCCTCCTGATCGGCATGCAGATCGGCGTTGAGCAGCAGAATGCCGCGCTCGAGGTCGACCACGCCCTTGATCATGTCGCCGAACCGTGCGCTCGCCAACGTGCGGATTTCATCCAGGGAAATCGGCTGCAACTCGGTCACGTGTCTCATTGACGCTCGCCACGCATTCTACTTGCTCAGCCTCTTCCCCCGTTGGTATCGATCCGCTGCGAAAGATCTTGGCCAATGTTTGCGCGATTATACGGGCTGGACGTCTGGGGGAACGCGATTAGAATCGACAGCGATGCTGACACGCATCGCTGTTCTTGCGCTCGTGCTCGCCTGCGGGCCGCTGCTCCTCGGGTCGCCGCAGTCCGATCGGAAGGCCGTGGCCACGAAGTGGACCGTGAGTCGCACGCCGGACGGACACCCCGACCTGCAGGGCATGTGGACGAACTACGACCCGACGCCATTCGAGCGTCTCGGCGCCGACGAACAATTTCCCCGCGAGCTGGCGGTGAGTACCGCCGACTGGCTGGTGCAGGACAGTCCCATCAGCCCTCGACGACCATCGATGGTTGTCGATCCACCGAACGGGAGAGTTCCGCTGAAGCGAGAGGCGGTTGCCGCGCGAGACGCGGTGTTTGCTCAGCCCTCGAACTCCCTCGAACGCTACGGCCCATGGGAACGCTGCATTACGCGCGGTGTGCCCAACTCGATGATGCCGGGCGCGTATAACAACGGCCATCAGATCGTGCAAACGCCGGACTTCGTCGTCTTTCACTCCGAGATGATTCATGAAGCGCGCGTGATTCCGTTGGATGGCCGGCCGCATCCCGGCCCTGACATCAGGTCGTGGAACGGAGATTCGCTCGGTCATTGGGAAGGCGATACGCTGGTCGTGGACACGACCAACTTCAACGGAAAGGGCTGGATTGCGACGAATGCGGCGGCGGGTTGGATTCGAGGCATTCCCCAAAGCCAGGCCTGTCACGTGATCGAACGCCTCACACGTGTGGACGCGAACACGATCCAGTACGAAGCCACGATCGACGATCCGAACATGTACGCCAGGCCCTGGACCGTAGCGTTTCCGCTGAACAGAGACGAGCCGTATCGGATTTACGAATACGCGTGCCACGAAGGCAATCACGCGCTGGAGAACATGCTGCGCCTGGGCGACAGGCAGAATCAGCGGTAGACGGACTCCTTCGGAAAATCCTTGTCGTCGATGAACTTGCGTATGTCCTGGGCTACCTGCGTGTTCTTCTCCAGCATCACCCAGTGGTCATCGTCTGGGTACAGCCGGACACTGAGGTTCGTCACCCATTTGTCCAACCCACTGAGGTGACTCGCCAGAATCGCGGTGTCCTTCATTCCCCAGATGACGAGCGTCGGCGTCTTGATGATCGTCGTCTTCGCTCCAGCAGTGACTTCCTTCGCCGACCACGAAGAGGAAATCGTCGACGCGGGGTGACGATCGTTGAACGGGGGATTGCGATGATTGGCGCGGTAGTAGTTGAGTCCGGCCGTCGTTGAGCCGGGCTGCGACCACGCATTGATCCACATCTGGCGATCGTCTTCGGTGTAGCGGCCTGCTTTGACCTCTGCCTCGACGAACCCGGTGTGTGCGCGGCGGGTCGCAGTCTCCTTCGTCGTGCTCTCGTCGACCGGCTGCTCGCCTGGCGCCAGATAGCCGTTGAACACGAAGAAGTAATTACTGGCGTACCGCTGCGCGGGATTTTCGCGCAGCTCCCGCTCGGAGATGAACGGGTGCGCGCCGTTGACGATGACGAGCTTCTCGAGCATCTCTGGGTGAAACATGGCGAAGGCCCACGCGACGTTAGCGCCCCAGTCGTGGGCGACGAGGATGAACTTCTTGTCCTTGCCGCCAACTTGCTCTGCGAACTGCCGCACGTCCTCGACGAGATGTTTCATCGTGTAGGGCTCGAGGCCTTCCGGCCTCGACGACAGGTTGTAGCCGCGCATGTCGAGACCGACGGCCAGGTGGTCGCGGCCCATTTCCGCCATCTGATCCTTCCACTGGTACCAGAAGGATGGATAGCCGTGCAGGAACAGGATGAGCGGTCCCTTGCCGATGCTCGCGTAGTGCAGACGCATGCCGTTCACGTCCGCGTAGTGGTCTTCGAACACCAGCCGCGCGCCTTGCGCCTGCGTGTGCGCCGGAAGAGTCGTCGTCAGAAGAACGCCAAGGATCAGCGCCGCGTATCGCGTGTGTCGCATGTGTCGCCTTTCATCCGCGTGCATTCCCGAGTATTACGTCGCCCGCGCAAGCGCCCGGTCGAATGCCGGGAGCAGATCGCTCTGTCCCAGCGCCGACTCGAGCAGCTGGAGCGTCCGTCTGACGCGCACAAGATCGAGGCTCGCCTTCTGCACCCGCAAGAGCGTCACCACGTCCTCGATGTCCTTGGGCCGGTCGGCCAGCACCTTCATCACGACCAGATCGCTGACGTCGGCGACGCGAACGCGAACGCCATCGACGTCGTGCAGCACCGCCCGCGCAAAGAACTCGTCCTCGAGGCCAGGACCCGCGAGCACCACGTCGACGGGCAAGCTGGTCGCGTCATGCACGAACGGGAGCACCCGATGCTGCTCGACGAGTGCGGGGTCGTCGAATCGGGTCCGAAACCCACGATGCCCCATCGCTTCGATCACGGCGAGGTTTGACAGGCGCGCCGGTACGCGCGCGGTGACGTCCACATCGGCGGTCAGTCGCGCCACGCCGTAGAGGATGGCGGCCTGCGCCCCAAAGAGAAACCACTCGACATGGACGGCCGTCAGGGCCGCGTCGAGGTCGGCCAGCAGATCAGCGACAGGTGAACGCATGCGCGGCGTGATCCAGACGTTGTCGGAGCGATCGATGAGCGGCCAGATCCTCGGATCGATCGGCGCGCGTCGGGAAGTCCGGTTGCACGCTCCGCATGTGAAGGAGCAGCGCCGCGGAAGCCATCCGCGCAGAGGCCGCGCCGTGGCGCTGGAACTGTTCCGCCCAATAGTCGCGCTTGCCGGTTGCCGCCGCCGCCCAGTCGCGGCGGGCAAAGCGTCTCAGATCGTCGGCGGTCACGGGGCCATTGTACCGATGATCCGCGTTACTTCTTCGCCGGCGCGCGGCGGCGCAGCTCGTCGAACCAGTTGGTCACCCGCTGGCTGACCATCGCGGCCGCTCTCGGTCAAGGTGAATGCCATCCACTTGCCATCCGGCGACACCTGCGCCTCTGAGTCGGACGCGGACCCTTCGCGCAGCGGACGCGGCGTGGGCGTACCGCCCCCGGCGTCGAGCGGGAGCACCATGATGCGGGCCCGGCCGCCAGGGCCGGGCTGATGGAACGCCAGCGCCGTGCCGTCCGGGGCGAACGACGTCGGCACGGGTTCCGTGGTGGCCAGGATCAACTGCGGCGGTCCGCTGCCGTCGGCGGGCACCTTGTAGAGTCCGGGTTTGCCGTCCTTGTTTCCGCCGTAGACGATGGTGCGGCCATCCGGCGACCAGATCGGATTGTCGTTGGCGCCGCCGAACGTCAGACGCGTGGGCGTGCCGCGCGCCAGGTCGACGACCCAGATGTCCGACCCTTTTTCTGCGAGGATCGCGTTGGCCATCCGGCGCCCGTCCGGCGACAGCGACAACCCACCTGGCCTACCCGCCCCACCTGACCCACCCGGCCCCTCGATCGCCTTCGCCAATCAGAAGTCGAGCACTTTGACCGTGCCGTCGGCGCGGACCTTGATGTTGGCGGGCTTCAGATCGCGATGAATGATCCCTTGCTCGTGCGCCGCTTCGAGCGCGTCCGCAATCTGCTTCGCGATCGGCAGCACCTCATCGATCGGCAGCTCTGAGCCCTGAGCCCTGAGCTCTAAGCCCTTCGATCTTTTGCGAGAGATCCTCGCCTTCGACCAGCTCCATCACGAGCGCCGTGATCGGCAGGTCTGAAGACCCACCGCTACGAGACTCCTCGAGGCCGTAGATAGCGGCGATGTTCGGGTGGTTCAGAGAGGCGAGCACTTCCGCCTCGCGCTGAAAACGCGCGAGTCGACCGGAATCGGTCGCGACGGACGGCGGCAGAATCTTGATCGCGACCTGGCGCTTCAGCTTCGTGTCGGTCGCCTGATACACCTGCCCCATCCCGCCTTCGCCGATCTGGGCGGTGACGTCGTAGACGCCGAGACGAGTGCCGGGGGTGAGGGGCAACGCTCGGGATTATATGGGCGGAGCGAGCTCTGACGGGAGGGAGGAATTGTGCAGGGTGGTTGGCAAGCTAGAATGCCGAAAGCATGGCTTCGCTGGCCGACGTCTTCCGCGTTCTCGAAGAGATGCGCGAGGCGTGCGTCTTCACCGATTACGCGATCGGTGATGCCACTGCCGTGTTGTTCTACGCCGAGCCCACTCGTACATACGATCTTGACGTGTTTTGTGTCGCTTCCGCCAGGCGGCGCCGACTTGGCGCCGTTGTCGGGTCTCGATGAATGGACACGGGCCAGAGGTTTTACGGCGATGGCTGAGCACGTGATGATCCACGGCGTGCCCGTTCAATTCTTGCCAGCGCCGAATGCGCTGGCGGAAGACGCGATTCGCGAGGCGCGTGTCCTCGACTATGACGATGTGCACGTCCGAGTGATCGACCCCGAGCACTTGGTCGCCCTCGCTTTGCAAGCCGGCGGCGCACGGCGACGCGAGCGAGCATGGCAATTGTTCGAGGCTGGTCAGATCGATCGTGACCGGCTGCGACGGTTGTTGTCGACCCACGGTATCAACGCCAGCATCCCGGACGATGTCTGACCCACACGTTGAATCGGCAGCCCAGCAGATGTTCGAGTCCAAGGCTCGATGGCATCGGGGACAGATCGCGCTCCCACTCAAAGAGAAAGTCCGCATTCTGCTGGAGCTTCAACGGCTTGATCTGCCGCTTCTGATGCGACAGCGACCTCTGCAGGCGTGGGAACGACCGTGGACGGTCGAGCCATGAGACCTGAGTAATACGCGGTCCCGCACCTCTGGGTGCGCCTCCGTGCGACGCCTTACGCGTGGGTCATCGTCGCCGGACCCTCGCTCGGGGAAACATTGTCGGCGCCTTGACATCAATGGGACGTCGTGCAAACGTACGCGCCTCGCGCTGCAACGTACGTCTTGATGTGTGCGGTCGTCGGCTCTGTAGGAGGTCCCCATGATTCCGGAAGGCGCGCACGCTGTCGCCCGTCGTGTTCTGGTCCTTGCCGCATTCGTCCTGGCCATCGCGGCGTCCGCGGCCGCGCAGAAGCCCACGTTCGACATCGAGGGCATCGTCACGGACGCGCAGCAGGGCGTCCTGCCCGGCGCCACGGTGACCTTGCAGAACGTCGCGACCGGACTGTCGCGCGAGATCGCGACGGATTCGAATGGACGCTACGTGTTCTCGGCGCTCCCACCCGCGGGACAGTACGTGCTCCAGACCATGCTCGCCGGCTTCGCGAGCGAGCGCCGCGAGAACCTGACGTTCAACGCCGGCCAGCGCGTCGTGCTGAACGTCATCCTCAAGCTGTCCAACGTGCAGGAGACGGTGACCGTCTCGGGCGACTCGCCGGTGGTCCAGACGGTCAGCTCGGAAGTGACGAGGACAATCGAGAGCCGCGATCTTGTGTCGCTGCCGGTTCCCGACCGCAACTATTTCCGGCTGCTGACGCTGGACTCGAACGTCGTCGCCCGCGCCCCTGGCACTAATGGGCTGTACGTGGGCGGTGGCGACGTCTGGAATTTCGGCACTTACGTCGACGGCACCAGCAATTTCTCCAAGTGGCTGACGCTGCAGCGCGCACCGCAGCGGGGGTCGGCCGGTTTCGCGCTCGAGACGGTCAGTCAGGTGCAGATCATCACCAATCAGTTCTCGGCCGAGTTCGGGGGACACTCGGCGGGCGTGATGAACATGATCACCAAGAGCGGCTCGAACAAGTATGCCGGCGCCGCGCTGCTCGTGGTCAGACCCGGCAACCTCGACGCGATCCCGCCGCTTGCCACGCAGAAAGTGCCGTTTGATCAGCAGCAGTTCGGCGGCAATGTGGGAGGCCCGATTGCCAAGGACCGTGTGTTCTTCTTCGGCAGCTACGAGCGCCGGCGCGAGCGGAGTCAGGTGTCCGTCACGTCGCCGGAAGCGCCGGGCACGATCATTCCGACGCCGGCCGATGAAGATCAAGGGCACTTCCGCGCAGATTTCCGCTTCTCGCCCTCGCAGTCGCTGGCCACCCGCTACAACATGGTGCGGTGGAAGCAGGACAACGAGGCCGGCGGCCTGCAGTTGCCTGGCGCCGGCTACATCTGGACGAACAACGTCGACACGCTGCACAACATGTGGACGTCGATCGTCTCGGAACACGTGCTCAACGAAGTGCGCGGACAGTTTTCGCGCTACTACGACCTCCGGGCGGCCAAGTGCGACTGCGTGCAGGTCAACCGTACCGGCTACTCGGTGTCGGGCGGCGTCGCGACCGGCACCTGGGGCGTCATCCCGGAAGATACCTGGGACGTGTCCGACACGATGTCGTTCTGGCGCGGCAACCACTCCTTCAAGATGGGAGGCGGCGCGACCTACGACGTGACGACGCAGCGGTACCTGCCCAATCAGAACGGGATCTATACGTTCGCCGGCAGTCCAGCGGTCGCGCCGAATCCGACGCTCTTCACGCAGGCGTTCGCGCTCGTGCCCGGCCAGGACGTGATTCGTCCCAAGGCGTGGGTCCTCAGCGGCTTCGCGCAGGACGAGTGGCGCGTCGGTCATAACCTGACGCTGAACTACGGCGTCCGCTACGACGTCGAGCTCGTCCGCGACATCCCGGACTGGCCCGCGCCCACCGACAAGAACAACGTCGACCCGCGCGTCGGCTTCAACTGGGATCCGCTCGGCGATCAGAAATGGTCCGTGCACGGCGGCGCCGGCCGTTTCACGCAGCAGAACCCGATCTTCACCATCGTCAAGGGCGCCGTCCTGGGGCGCAACGGCATCGTGACGCTCGCCCTGCCGCCGAGCGACCCGGCCTTCCCGAAGTTTCCAAACACGCTTCCGGCCTTCCCCCAGGGCGCGGTGCTCCCCGCGCGCAACATCCAGGAGATTTCGCCCGACCTGGAGAACGAGTTCGCGTGGCAATACAGCGTCGGGGCGCAGCGGCAACTCGGCCCGCGCACGAGCGCGTCGGTCGATGTGAACGTGAACCGCAGCCACAAGCACGGTTTTCTCGACACCAACTATGCGACGCCGATCTCGAAAGACGTGATCAACGCGGCTGGCGGCGCGGTCGTGCGCACGTCCGCACAAGCCGACCTCACGCGGGCGATCAGGCCGGGGCCGAATGGATTCCGGCGCATCGAGCTCCTGACCAACGAAGGCCGGACCTGGTATCAGGGCATTCGATTCGCCATGCAGCACCGGACGAACCCGCTGCTCGTGTCGCTCTCGTACACGTACGCAGACGCCGAGGATCGGCTGAATCACTGGGAAATCCCGGAAGACAGTTCGAACCCCGAGCTCGATCACGCGGACTCGGCGTCGAATACGCCGCACAACTTCGTGGCCTCGGCGACATGGAATATTCCGGGGAAGGGAGCGGTGCTCGAAGGATGGCGCGTGAGCGCGGTCACGCACGCCCAGAGCGGCAATCCGTACAGCATCCGCTACGCGCAGGACCTGACCGGCACGACGCAGGTGTTCTGTACCGCCCAGCGGACCTGTAATGTGACGACGCCCGAGGGACGAAATACGGCGCGCAGCGCTTCGGTCAGATACGCGGACCTGACCCTGACGCGCACGTTCGCGCTGCCCAGCAGCCACCGCGTCGAAATCCGCGCCGATGTGTTCAATCTCTTCAACAACGAGAACTTCTCCGCGGATGGCTACATCGGCATCATCGGCAACGTGAATTACGGTAAGCCGACGAGCGGCGCGTATCCGGGCCGGCAGTTTCAGTTCGGCGCGATCTATCGTTTCTGATCGGGGAGATTCGCAGGCCTCAAGTCCTGCGCCACGGAGGTGGTGACGTGAGGGTTCTCGCGATGGCGGCCGTGGTGGGCGTCGCGCTGATCGCGCGCCCGGCCGCGCAGGGTCCCGTCAGAGTGGTCGTGCAGACCGAGCTCGGCGCCATTGTCCTCGAGGTCGACACAGCGCGCGCGCCCAACACGGCTGCGAACTTTCTCCGGTATCTCGACGCGGGCCACTACGACGGCGGCACGTTCCATCGCACCGTCAAGATGGACAATCAGCCAGACAGCCTGGTGAAGATCGAGGTCATTCAGGCGGGCGTGAACGCCGCTCGGGCCAAAGAGGGCTTTCCCGCGATTCCGATCGAGCGGACGAGCGTGACGGGCCTGCGCCATACCGACGGCGCGATCTCGATGGCGCGCGGGCAGCCTGATAGCGCCACGTCGGGATGGTTCATCTGCATCAACGATCAACCCTCGCTCGACTTCGGCGGCGCGCGCAACGCTGATGGGCAGGGATTCGCGGCGTTTGGGCGCGTCGTGCAAGGGATGGATGTGGTGCGGAAGATTCAGCACGCGCCCAACACCGATGCCCAGCTTCTGACGCCGCCGATCAAGATCCTGAAGGCCTCCCGAGCCCCTTGAGCGCGGCAGGCCGCCCGAGTTCGTCTGAATAGTTCCTGCTCGACCTGTTAGAATCTCGATGCATCATGGCTTCGCTTAGCGTGCTGGCGGACGCGCTCTATCGCGAGGAAGTGGCTCGCGCGCGGGCGATGAGCCCCTGCGAGAGACTGCTCGAAGGCCCGCGGCTCTTCGACCGCGCCTGCCGCCTGATAGCCGACGGCATACGCCACCGCCATCCGGATTTCGATGACGATGCCGTGCGAACGCAGCTCGAGGCGCAGTTGACGCGGTTAGAAACGCTCGACGCGCCGTGACGGCGGATGAAGCGGTCGTGGCCGTGCTGGCCGCCCTGGATGCGGCCGCCATTCCCTACATGGTCGTTGGTTCGCTCGCGTCGAACTTCCACGGGATTCCCCGTTCGACTCGCGACGCCGACTTCGTCGTGCAACTCTCGCCGGACAGTCTGCGGCGGCTTGAAGGATCCCTCGCTAGCGAGCTGGTCCTCGAGCGCCAGGGAGCCTTCGAGGGTGTCACCGGCACGGTGCGCCACCTGATCACGCTTCTCGGAAGTCCATTCGTGTGCGAGTTGTTCGAGCTCAGTGACGATCCGCACGATCGGGCGCGTTTCGCCAGGCGCGTGTCTGCGCGCGTGCTGGCGCGCGACAGCTTCGTCGCCTCGGCCGAAGACATGATCATCACAAAACTGCGGTGGGCGATGGGCGCGAATCGGCCCAAGGATCGCGAAGACGTCCGCAACATCCTGGCTGTTCAGGGGCCGCTGCTGGACTGGGCCTATGTGGATCAGTGGTCCGCCGCCCACGGCACGACGCAGTTGCTCGCGGAAATCCTGGCATCGGTGCCTCCCGTGTAGGTCGTTCGGTTGGAGGATACCTATGCAGAACACATCGCCGAAAGTTGTTGGACGCCGCGCGCTGATCAAGGCGACCGCCATGTTCGCAGTCGCGGCCACGGCTC
>JAYVMG010000607.1:0-6187 GCA_043759095.1 Acidobacteriota bacterium
GAACTCGGATCTGGCGTTCAGCGGCAACCATGTGTTCATGGGCAGCTTCCATGGCTTTACGACCTACGACATCGAGCGGCCGGGCAAGCCGAAGCAGAGTGCGTCGGTGGTGTGTCCCGGCGGACAGGGCGACATCTCCGTGCACGGCAATCTGCTGTTCATGTCCGTGGAGCAGACGCGCGGTCGCATCGACTGCGGCGTGCAGGGCATTTCCACACCGGTGAGCGTGGAACGATTCCGCGGCGTGCGCATCTTCGATATCACCGATCTGAACAAGCCGAAGCAGGTGGCCGCCGTGCAGACCTGCCGCGGTTCGCACACCCACACGCTGGTGAGCGATCCGAACGACAAGGCGAATCTCTACGTCTACGGCTCCGGCACCGGCGGCGTGCGATCGGGTGAGGAACTCGCCGGCTGCTCCGCGCTCGACCCCGACAAGGATCCCAACACCGCGCTGTTCAGCATCGACGTCATCCAGGTGCCGATCGCCGCGCCGCAGAACGCCAAAGTCGTCAACCGGCCGCGCATCTTTGCGGACGTCGCGAGTGGCGCGATCGCCGGGCTCAACAAGGGCGGCGACAGCGGTCCCGGGACGCAGAAGATGAGCGTCACGAACCAGTGCCACGACATCACGGTGTTTCCGGAAGTCGGCCTGGCGGCGGGCGCCTGCTCGGGCAACGGCATCCTGCTCGACATCCGCGATCCCAAAAACCCCAAGCGTCTCGATCACGCGAGCGACAAGAACTTCGCCTACTGGCACTCGGCGACGTTCAACAACGACGGCACCAAGGTGATCTTCACCGACGAGTGGGGCGGCGGCTCACGTCCCCGCTGCCGCGCGACCGACCTGCCCAATTGGGGCGCCGACGCCATCTTCGATATCGTCGATCGCAAGCTGGTGTTCAAGGGCTACTACAAGATGCCGGCGGCGCAGACCGAGCAGGAGAACTGCGTGGCGCACAACGGATCGCTGATCCCGATTCCGGGGCGCGACATCATGGTGCAGGCGTGGTACCAGGGCGGCGTGTCGGTGTTCGACTTCACCGATTCGACGACGCCGGTGGAGATCGCGTTCTTCGATCGCGGGCCGATCGACGCGAAGAACCTGGTCCTCGGCGGTTTCTGGTCGGCGTATTGGTACAACGGCAACATCTACGGATCCGAGATCTCGCGCGGCATCGACGTCTTCAGCCTGACGCCGAGCGAGTATCTGTCGCAAAACGAGATCGACGCGGCGATGATGATCCACGCCGACGAGCTCAACACGCAGGAGCAGGGCAAGATCGTCTGGCCGGCGGCGACGCCGGTGGCGCGCGCGTATCTGGATCAGCTGACGCGCAGTAACGGGATCCAGCCCGAGCGCGCACGCGCGGTGAAGGCGGCGATCGACAAGGCGGATGGGCTGCGCACCGGGAAAGAACGCGGCGCGTCTGTCGTTCTCGATCAGCTCGACGCGGTGGCGGCGCAGCTCGAGGGTGACGCCGGCACAGCCACGGGGCGCGACGCAGCCAGGCTCCGGTCGCTCGCCGCGACGATGAAGGGTCGCGCGGCGAAGCTGCGGTAGGCGCCCGCGGAACAACCGCTTCGAGCACGGAGTGAGCCCACGAGTCCGCGATCGCAGGCGCCAGACGCTGTAGCGCTTTGACGTCCATACCCAAATCGGGCATGATCATGCCCACATTGGGTACGAAGGCCGGTTTTCGTCGCACGCGTCGAAAAAGCCTGGCGGATGCGCTGTTCACCAAGACACAGCAACGCGTCATGCGTGTGCTTTTCGGCCAGCCTGAGCGGAGTTTTTACGCATCGGAACTGATTCGGAACGCGGGCACGGGATCTGGAGCCGCGCAGCGCGAACTTGCGAAGCTGGAGGGAAGCGGGCTGATCGTGGCGCGACGCATTGGCCATCAGAAGCACTACCAGGCCAACGCGGCGTCACCCCTGTATTCAGAAATTCGGAATATCGTGTTGAAAACGGTCGGTCTCGCGGAACCGCTGCGCGATGCCCTGAAGCCCGTGTCGGCGGCGATTCGCGCGGCCTTCGTATACGGTTCCGTGGCTAAGGCGACCGACCAATCGGCAAGCGACATCGACCTGATGATCATCAGCGACAGCCTCACATACGGCGAAGTCTTCGGCGCCCTTGAGCGGGTCACCCGCACCGTGGGTCGGAAGATCAACCCGACGGTGTACACGGCCGCCGAGTTTTCAAAGCGCGCCCGGACGGAAAATGCGTTCGTGACGCGGGTGCTGGAGCAGCCGAAGCTCTGGGTAATTGGATCGGAAGATGACCTCACCATCGCCGCTTGAGCGCCTCGCAGGTCCGGGAAACGTACTCGCAAAGGAAACTCCCGATGCGAAGGAGTTTGCAGGTCTCGTCCGTTCGGGCCTGGCACAGCTGAAGGACGCGGAGAACGAAGCCAACTCGCTGGACAGCCGGTTCGATCTCGCCTACAGCGCCGCTCACGCACTCTGCCTGGCGGCACCCCGCCACCACGGATTCCGGTCATCCAAGCGATACATCGTATTTCAGGTGCTGCCCGACACCCTTGGCCTGGACCGGAGGTCTGGCGAGTCCTGTCGAAGTGTCACGATATGCGGAATCGGACCGAGTACGAAGGCGTCCTCGACGTGGACAACAGGCTCGTCTCCGACCTGATCGGCGCCTGTCGCAAGGTTGCAGAGAAGGTCAGTGGATCTGGTCGCGGCCCTCGCAATCACGTGATCCCGGAAGGTAGCGGCTTTCAACGTGGGCCGCGAGCTCCGGGTTTTTGTCCTGGCCGACCACGCGGGTGGCGACGTAGCGTACTGTGGACGAGCTTGGAAGCAGCCGCAGATCGGCTGTGAACTGAGGAGCTTTTACACCCCGAAAGCGGACGTGTCTGGATCAACAGTTCTGCGGCCCAGCTGTATTTCAGGCCATTTTTCGCGCATTCTTGGTGGAACCGCAATTGCAGCGGATGCCATCAGAGGATTTCCCCAATGGCTATCGAAGATCGCGGCTTCGCATCAATGGATCGGAACAAGCAGCGCGAGATCGCCAGCCTGGGCGGCAAGGCCGCACATAAAAAGGGCAGCGCGCACGAGTGGACGCGCGAAGAAGCGCAGGCTGCCGGACGCAAAGGCGGACTGGCCGGGCATCGCAAACCTGCCGCGGTTGCAGCGGCGCCCGATCCGGGTGTCACGATCGAGCCGTGACGCTGTCTAACATTCCATGCGACGTGTCGACCTCTCCGTCCTGGCCGTTCTCGTTGCTTCGACCGCCGCTTGCTCGTCCAACCTGCGTCTGAATTCCACCGCTTCGCGGCATCCTGATCGGCGCGCGGCGCTCCATGTCCTGAACCGGACGACGTTCGGTCCGAGGCCAGGCGATGTGGAGCGCGTCCAGGCGATGGGACTCGTTGCGTACATCGTTGAGCAGCTGCATCCCGAGATGCTGTCCGACGGCCGGACCGACGCGAGACTCGCGTCGATGATTGATCTCGCGATCGGTTCTCGTGCGTTCGCCGCCGACTACTACCTGCCGATGGTTGCCTCGCGGCAGGTCTTCACCGACACCCAGAAAACGACGACGACATCATTGCCGCGTCTCGGCTGGCGCCTGCTGCCGATTGCAGCGTTGTCGCTGCCCGGCGGCGACAAGCCGGTCACCGTCCTTCAGCAGAGCAGCGTGACGCCAGACGAGCTCCGCTACCAGCGAGAGAATCAGGCGGTGCTCGACGCGCTGCAGGGACAGAAGCTCGTGCGCGCGGTCTACAGCGAGCGGCAGCTTCAGGAAGTGCTGACTGATTTCTGGTTCAACCACTTCAATGTCGACGCGCGCAAGATCGAGGATCGCCCGGTGATGGTGGAGTACGAGCGCGACGTCATCCGTCCGCGCGTGCTCGGCCGGTTCCGGGATCTGCTCGGCGCCACGGCCACCAGCCCCGCGATGCTGTTCTACCTCGACAACTGGATGAGCCGCGACAAGGCGCTGAACGAAAACTACGCCCGCGAATTGATGGAACTCCACACGCTCGGCGTCGGCGGCGGTTACACCCAGAACGACGTCGTCAACGTCGCGCGCTGCTTCACCGGCTGGACGATGAGGAAGCCGCACGAGGCGACGGGATTCGAGTTCAACGACAAGACGCACGATCACGGGGTCAAGCGCGTGCTGGGCCAGACGATCAAGGCGGGCGGGGGTATTCAGGATGGTGAGCAGGTGCTCGACATGCTGGCCAGGCATCCTGCGACCGCGCGGTTCATCGCGACGAAACTCGTGCGGCGGTTCGTGTCGGACGACCCGCCGCCGGCGCTCGTCGATCGCGCGGCGAAGACGTTTCTGAAGACCGACGGCGACTTGCGCGAAGTGATGCGGACGATTCTGCTCTCGCCGCAATTTCTGTCGCCTGCCGCCTACGGCGCGAAGGTGAAGTCGCCGCTCGAGTACGTGGCCAGCACGCTGCGCGCGACGCGGGCGTCGGTCACCAACGCGCGCAGCTTCATCGGCACGATCGGCAACATGGGCGAGCCGCTGTACCAGTGCCAGCCGCCGACGGGCTACACCGATCGCGGTGTGTTCTGGATGAACACCGGCGCGCTGATCAGCCGTCTGAATTTCGCGCACAACCTCGCGGCGAACGGCGCGAACGCCTCCACGCTCGACGTGCCTCGCGGGAGTGACGATCTGGGCCCGTGGGCCGACGGACTGCTCGGCGGCGATGTGTCGCTGGAGACTCTGGCCATGCTGCAGTCGGCGAAGGCGCCGGTGGCGACGCGCCTCGGGCTCCTACTGGGGTCGCCCGAGTTCCAGCGGCGTTAGGCGCAATCATCACAGCGCGATCGAGGCGCCACTTTCCTTTACCAACCACGCCGTGCAGCCGTTCTCGTTGGCCAGCTGAATCGCGATCGTCACGGCCTCAGACTCGCTGTCGAACGAGCCTTCACTCTCGCGGCCGACCCAGACCGTCCAGCGGTCGCCGATCGACACGCCGCTGAGCGCGTCGAGCATCGCCATTTCGTAGACCATCACATCGCGCTCGGGATCGGGCGTCATGCGTGCCAGAAGGCGAATGTGACCGCCGCCATGATGCAGCCGAGCGAGGCGACGTTGTTCCACCGCAGCGCCTCACCCATGTAGAAGTACGCGAATACGGTGAAGACCACGAGCGTGATCGCTTCCTGAATGATCTTGAGCTGGTAGACCGTGAACTGCCCGTAGCCGATACGGTTGGCCGGCACTTGAAAGCAGTACTCGCCCAGCGCGATCAGCCAGCTGACGAGGATGGCGCCGATTAGCGGCGCCGATCGATATTTGAGGTGTCCGTACCAGGCAAACGTCATGAAGACGTTCGAAATCAGCAGCAGGGCGACGGTGAGCATGAGGTCGAGTGTAAAGGAAAAGGTGGCACAATGAGTCCCGCATGGCGATCCCGAACAGCTTCGACATCCTGCAGGCGGTGATCGAGGCGACGCCCGACGCGATCTTCGTCAAGGACCTCGGGGGCAGGTACGTGCTCGTGAACGAAGCGTTCGCGCGCTTCGTCGGCAAAGCCCAGACCGACATTGTCGGCAAGAACGACTTCGAGCTGTATCCGGACGCCGACGCGCGCGCCTTCGTCGAGGCGGACAAACAGGTGATCGCGAGCGGCACGCACCAGACGTTCGAAGGCGTGGCGACCGGGCAGGACGGGCAGCCGCAGACCTACCTCGTGTCGAAGGGCCCGTACCGCGACAAGGACGGACACAGTCTCGGCGTCTACGGTATTTCGCACGACATCACCGAACTGCGCGACGCGCACGAAACACTGGAGCGCACGCAGGAAGCGTTGTTCCAGTCGCAGAAAATGGAAGCCGTCGGTCAGCTGACGGGCGGCCTCGCGCACGATTTCAACAACATCCTCGCCGTCATTCTCGGCAACATCGAGCTGCTCCAGCTGCAGTTGCCGAGGGATCCCTCGACCGACGAGATCATCGACGCCGTGCTTCGCGCCACGCTCCACGGCAAGGACCTGACCGGCCAACTGCTGTCGTTCTCGCGCCGCCGCCTGCTGAACCCGCAGGCGGTCGACGTCAACGTCGTCGTCGCCGGCATCGTGCGGTTGCTGGGGCGGACGCTGGGCGCAACGATTCGCGTCACCACATCGACGAGCACCGACGCGGGGTTGGCGTTTGCGGATCCGGCGGCGCTCGAAGCCGCGGTGCTGAA
>JAYVMG010000608.1:0-15795 GCA_043759095.1 Acidobacteriota bacterium
GAGGCGCCCTACATTGCGCACAACATCGAGCTGACGCGGAAGGCATTTGCGCTGGACCGCATCGAGCAGCACCCGTTCCCCGCTGACAGCGGCGTGGAAGCCGTCGATGCCGAACACAACCAGGCGACGCTGCAGAACATCCGGCTATGGGACTGGCGCGCGCTGCAGGACACGCTGCGCCAGATCCAGGAAATCCGCACCTACTACGACTTCCCGGACATCGACATCGATCGCTACACGGTCAACGGATCCGTGCGGCAGATGATGCTCGCCACGCGCGAGTTGAACGTCGAGAAGCTGCCGGAGAGCAGCCGCAACTGGATCAACGAAAAACTGATCTACACGCACGGATACGGCGTCACCATGAACCCGGTCAACGGCTTCACGCCGGAAGGGCTGCCGACGCTGATCCTGTCGAACATGCCGGTCCAAAGCACGATCCCGTCGCTGAAAGTCACGCGGCCGGAAGTGTATTTCGGCGAGTTGACCAACACCGACGTCTATGTGAAAACGCGGCAGAAGGAATTCAACTACCCGCAGGGCGAGACCAACAGCCTGACGTCGTACGAGGGGAACGGCGGCATCCTGCTCGGCGGATTCTTCCGCCGGCTGATTATCGCGCTCGACCGCGGCGATCTCGCCAAGTTGCCGTTCAGCGACGACATCACCGCGGAGAGCCGTCTGCTGATGCGTCGCAACATCAAGGACCGCGTCACGACACTCGCGCCCTTCCTCACTTTCGACGAAGACCCCTACGTCATCGTCAGCGACGAGGGGCGACTGTACTGGATGATGGACGGCTTCACGCAGTCCGACAGCTATCCGTACGCCAGGCACTTCCGGTTCGGCCGCGATCGCATCAACTACATGCGCAACAGCATCAAGGTGATCGTGGACGCGTACGACGGCACGACCAACTTCTATGTGTTCGACAACGAGGATCCGATCATTGAGGCGTATCGCGGGCTCTTTCCGAGTCTCTTCAAAGACGGCTCGGCCATGCCGCCCGAGATGCGGAAGCACGTGCGCTATCCGGAACTGCTGCTCAAGCTGCAGGCGGCGGTGTATGGGCTGTACCACATGACCGATCCCGGCGTGTTCTACAACCGCGAGGACCTGTGGAGCGTCGCGACCGAAGGCGGTTCGACCAGCGCGGCCGGCCAGGCGGCGCAGACGATGGAGCCGAACTTCGTGCTGATGACGCTGCCGGGCGAAAAGACGACCGAGTTCGTCGAGATCCTGCCGTTCACGCCGGCCAACCGCAACAACCTGATCGGCTGGATCGCGGGGCGCGGCGACGGCGAGAACTACGGCAAGACCGTCGTCTACGACTTCCCGAAGACCAAGCTGGTGGACGGCCCGCTGCAGGTCGAAGCGCGGATCGATCAGAACGCGCAGCTCTCGGGTCAGCTGTCGTTGTGGAACCAGCAGGGATCGCATGTCCGCCGCGGCGGGCTGATCGTGATTCCAGTGGGACGCGCGCTGCTCTACGCGGAACCGATCTATCTGCAGGCGGAACGCAGTCCAATGCCGGAACTGCGGCTCGTCGTGCTCGCGCTGCAGGATCGACTCGCGTACGGTCCCACGTTCGAGGTGGCGATGGCCGCGCTGTTCGGCAACGGTCAATCGACGCTGGCGGCAGCGCCCAACGCACCGAACGCCGCGTCAGCGTCAGCGGCCGCCAGTGCACCGAACACGGCTGCGGCGACCGCGACGCCATCCGCTCCGGCGGCGACGGACATGAACGGATTGATCAGCGCCGCCGCGAAAGATTTCGCGGACTATCAGCGGCTGACGTCAGAGGGAAAACTGGGCGAGGCCGGGCAGAAGCTCGAGGGGTTGAAGCTGAAGCTGGAAACGTTGACCCGACTCAAACGCTGAGGCTCAACGCCGCAGTTCGACGTTCCTGAGCCGCGTGGCTAGCTGATGACTTCGACGATCGCTGTCTTTCTGCGATAGCGCACCCGGAAATCACAGACGTGTCGGCTGGACGATAGGAAATATTAGAGCGTCAGGAGGCGGTACGGTTTCATGGCCGCAGATTATGGCACTGTACCGCGACCGCCTCCCGAGATTCTTAGAACGACATCCTGACTCCGAGTTGCGCCTGACGTGGGAACCCGCCGCCGCCTCGCAAGTTGGTCAGCACGAGGAAGGTCGCGGGGAGACGGCGGTCTGACGATGCCGTCGTGGGATTATCGAAATTCGCGCGGTTCGTGATGTTGAAGATGTCCAGAAAGACCTCCAGTGCTTTCTCCGCTCTGATCTTGCGCCGCCAGCCGGCCCGAACATCGACCTGGAAATAATCGGGACCGATTGCGCCGTTCCGTCCGCCGTCGTACTTCACATCTTTTAGGGCGTCAGGATTCGTTGCGCTGCCGCTGTAGGTACCGGCGGGCACGGGATCGACGAGCTCGCCGTTGCGATCGGCGTCGATGCTGCTGTCGAAAATCGAGAACGGCGAGCCGCTCATGTACCGCGTAGTGGTGGACACGGTCACCCCGCCGGTCTTCGGAATCTCGGTCTGGGCGCCGATCGACAGGATGTGCCGGCGGTCCACATCGCTCGGTGCGCGCCATTTGTCCAGGTTGAGGTTTGTCTGGGTCTGGTACGTGTTCTTGTCGGCCTGGTTGTTGCCCGTTCCCTCCGATTTCGACAACGAGTACGAGATCCGCCCGGACCATTTGTTGGCGTATCGCTTTTCGAGCGAGAGGTCCAACGCGTTGTACATGGCGTCGCCCGTGTTCTCCATCACCCAGACCTGCTGGGTATAGGGCTCGCCCAGCACGCCGAAGGCATCCGACCGTGTGATCGTACCGGTGCGGCTCGTGTCCACGCGCAGTGACGGGTTGAGATTGCGCGCGAGGAACATGTCCCTGTTGACCATCCGGACGTAGTCGGCATGGACGGCGAGCGACGAAGACACCTCGCGAACGACGCCCAATGTGAACTGGTGCGCGTACGGCAGACTCCGATTCGGGGAGTCGAAGATCACAGCCCCGGTGTTCCGCCCCGGCACTCCTGGCGGGAAGCGCTGGTCGAGCAGCGCACGGTTGACGAAGGGTCCGTTGACCAGGTACGGGTCGGTCGGAAACCGCCCCGCGCTCGGACCCGGGTCGGCGCTGTTGGCCGGGAACGTGACGTTGTTCGACGTCGTGAACTTGCCGAATTCCAGCGTGTCGTCGACGGCTCCCAGGAGCGTCCTGTTGTAGAAAATCCCGTATCCACCACGCACGACCGATTTGCCGGCATGGTCCAGCGAGTGAGTGAAGCCGATTCTCGGGCCGAAGTTGTTCTTGTCAGTGGGCGATTTCTGCCCGGCGGAAAACAGCGGGTTGCCCGTCTCGTCGATCGGGATGATCTCGAGATCGTAGCGAATCCCGAGGCTCAGGGTCGTCTGCCCGCCTATCTTCCACTTGTCCTGGGCGTAGGCTTCGTACGTGTGATTGTTGATGAACTCGTTGAACACACCCGTCCGGATGGTGAACCGTTCGGGGTAGGTTCTCGGGTTGACCGCGTCGAACGGCAGATCCGAATTGATCGTGAACGTGCCGTTCTGGTTGACCTGAGAGACTCGCCGGAGTTCCGTGTAGTTGTACCGGATCCCGAACTTCAGGTCGTGGTCCCCCTTCTTCCCGGGGAGGAACCATGAGTAGTCGTCCTCGATCTGGTAGTTGGAATCCCACGGGCCTTGCGACTCGGTGCTGGCCTGGCCCAGAAAACTCGTCTGGTTGAGCTGCGGCGGGCAGAGGGCCTGGTTGCTGGCCGCCTCTTGCCCGACCTCGAAGCCGGCCCGTCCGCCTATGGGGCCTTGGGCCCTGGAGCACTCGTTGCCGTGCCACCAGTGTTCCCACGTCCTGGCCAGTCTGACCGTATTGACGCGAGAGTTGCCGAGGACGCTCGTCAAGGTGCCGACCGCCGTCTGATCAAGGTCGGTTTCGTCTTGCAGTGAGCTGAGCGTTTGACGGGTCCCAACGGTGTTCCACTGCGGCGCGTCCTCGCGCAGCCAGCGGACCGCCCACGTGTTGTTCGCGTTGATCTGGTGGTCGAAGCGGAGAAGCGTGTTCCAGTCGCTGCGGTCCTCGGCGATGGAAAAGTTGAGATCGGGCCGCGTGTTGAAGACGCGTGTCCGGTTCGGGTTGTCTATCTGCCGCTCGAGACTGACGAAGAAGTGGGCCTTGTTCTTGACGATCGGGCCGCCGAGCACGCCGCCCCAATCCCGTCTGACAGACGTGGGCTTGAGCAGATTTCTGGAGCTGACGAAATAGTCCGCGGCCGTCAGTGCGTTGGCGGCCATCTCGCCGAACACCACACCCTTGAACTGGTTCGTCCCCGCTTTGGTGACCGCGTTGATCACCGCGCCGCTTGCGCGGCCGTACTCCGCGTCATACATGCTCGTGACGACCTGGAACTCCTGGATCGCTTCGAGTGGTGTGCGCACCTGCGCGCCCGAGCTCGTGCCAAGCGCATCGTCGCCGTTGTAGCCGCCGTCGACCGAGACGTTGTTCCCTTGCGTGGATTGACCGGCGGCGACGATCGTGTCGTTGCCCATCTGGTTGGACGGCGAGAACTGGATGCCGGGCAGCAGCGCGACTGTCGCAAAGTAGTTGCGGTTCATCGCGGGCAGCTCGCTCAGCTCCGCAGTCCCGATGTTGCCGCCGACTTTGGCGCTCGTCGTGTCGACCAGCGGCGATTCGGCCGTGACGCGGACCGTTTCCTCGAGTCCGCCGACCGCGAGCGACAGGTTGATTGTGAGCGTTTTCCCAACCTGCAGGATCAGGCCGCCCCGCTCGGTCGTGCGAAAACCTGTCAGCTTCGCGACGATCCGGTACTGCCCCGGCACGAGTTGCGACAGGAAATACGTTCCAGCGGGGCCGCTGACGACCTCGCGAAACACGCCGGTGCCTTCGTTGGTCGCGACAATCGCGACGCCTGGCAGCAGTCCGCCCTGTTCGTCCGTCACTTTCCCGGCGATTTCCGCCGTGCCCGATTGGGCAAACAACGGTGGCGCCGCCACACACAGAAAAGACCCAACCAGCCAGCTGACGACGAGTCTGCGCATGTGCTACCTCCCTGGAGTTATAAGAGCGGAGGAGCGCCGGACGCTATGAATGCCGCGATTAAACATCCCGCGGCATACGAGATCAATACAATTCTTTTACTGATTTTTCATGTCAGCCGACGTTCTTGTGCTGGCGGAGATCGACGACCAGGTTCTCCGGCGCAGGGCCGAAGGACGCCCACGGCGCGTTCGCGTTGAGTGGGCCGCCCGCCACGTACCGCGTGAACGCCGCCGGCTCTCCGTCATCGACGATCCAGTAGCCGTCGACGGCCGCACCCGGCTTGTTCTCCACGCGTCCTTCCGCTCAAAACGCTTCGTCCCAGCGGATCGACAGACGGGTTGCGGAGTCGATGAGCCCGACCATGCTGTAGGTCTGCACGAAGTTACCCCACTGCTCCTTGGTGCGCGGGTCGATGTGCTCGGCAAGCAGGCCGTGCCGGTTGCGGCAGGTGAGCATACGCTCGAAGAGGGCGCGCGCCTCGTCTCGCCGGCCGAGCGCGGCCAGCGCGTTGATGTACCAGAAGGTGCAGACGACAAACGCGTTCTCCGGCTGCCCGAAATCATCCTTCTCGAGATAGCGGAATACGAAGTCGCCGCGGCGTAATTCACGCTCGACCGCGCGGACCGTGGCTGCAAATCGAGGGTCGTCCGCAGCCAGAAACCCGACTTCGTTCAAACGCAGCAGGCTCGCGTCGAGTGTATCGCCTTCCATCGTCGCCACGAAGCTTCCGATGTCGGGATTCCACGACCGCCGACACACCTCGTGGTGGATGCGTGCGGCATGACTGCGCCAATACTCAGCCCGGCCGGCAAGTCCGAGGTGCGCCGCAATTCTCGCCAGCCTGTCGCACCCGGCCCAGCACATCATGCTGGAGAAGGTATGCACGCGCGTCACCCCGCGCAGCTCCCACAGACCGGCGTCCGGCTGGTCGAAAAGCGCCGCGGCGCGCTCACCGAGCGTCTCGAGTTGACGGAACAGCACTTCGTCTCCGCGCTGGATAAGCCGCTGGTCGAAGAACACGTGAGTCGCCGCCAGAATGGCCGAGCCGTAGACGTCGTGCTGCACTTGCTGGTGGGCTTGATTGCCGACTCGTACCGGCGCCATGCCGCGATAGCCGGACAGGGAATCAACCTCGCGCTCGTCGATAGCCGCGCGTCCGCTGATGCCATACATCGGCTGCAGTCCTCCCTCTGCTGCGTCAGCGATGACGTTGAGGATGTAACCGAGATGGCGCTCCATCGTCTGCGTCGCCCCGAGCCGGTTGAGGGCATTGACCACGAAATAGGCATCGCGCAGCCAACAGTAACGGTAGTCCCAGTTGCGGCCGCTTCCCGCCGCTTCGGGAATCGAGGTTGTGACGGCCGCGACGATGGCTCCCGTGTCTTCGAACACATTGAGTTCCAGCGTAATGGCCGCGCGGATCACCGCGTCCTGCCATTCGAACGGGATGCCAAGATGGCGCACCCACTCCCGCCAGCAGGCGGCGGTCTCCTCGAAGAAGTGACGCCCGACTTCCGCGACAGCGCCCTGCACGGTCTCGTCCGGTCCGAGGATCAGGGTGACGGTGTCGTCCAGAAAGAAGGGTGTTTCCTCCAGCAGCGCGGTAATGGGGGCATCCGTGGTCAGCCGCATCACGAGATCCGGGCTCAGGTAGCGGATGTGATTGCTCCCCGAGGTCGTGCCTGAGGGGTGACGGCCGTAGTCGTAAGCGGGACGGAGGCGCACGCGTACCCGGGGAGTTCCGGTAATCCGCCTGATCTGTCTGACCAGCATCATGGGACAGAACAGACGACCGTATTGGCGGAAGCGCGGCGAAAAATCTCTGATCTCGATGCCCCCGCCGTTGTGGTCGTACACACGGGTCACGAGGATGGGAGTGTTGAGGAGATACTGCTGCTCGTCCCGCGCGTGATCGATGAGATCCACGGCGAAAACGCCGAAATCTTGTTCGCCGGTCGACTCGTGCAACAGCGAGCAAAACGCGGGGTCACCATCGAAGCGCGGGAAGCAACCCCAGACGATCGCCGCCCGGGGGTCCACGAGACAACCAATCGTGCCGTTACCGATCAACGCGAGATCCAGGGATGTCACGAGGCGCCCTTCCGCGTCGTGCGACGCCCGCGACTGGTCGGCGCCATCATGCCCCGTTCCAGCCAAGCCCGCACGGCCTGCGCGTTCCGCAGGCGCCAGCGGGCGACCGTGCGCCCCGACCCAACCTTCACCGAATAGCCATCAAGACGATTGACGGTCGCGAAACCGTACTCGTCGGTCATGTCGTCGCCGATGAATACCGGCATCCGCCCGCGAAAGGGTTCCTCCTGCATGAATTCCAGCACCGCGATCCCCTTATGTCTGCCAGCGGGCTTCATTTCCACGACGCGTTTGCCCGGTTGCACGCAATACTCCGTGCCGATCTGGGCCTGTAACGACCGCACCAGTCGATGGGCGAAGCCACCCAACCGGGGGACCCGGCGATAGTGCAGAGCCAGAGACAGGCCTTTGTCTTCAAGCAGCAGTCCCCGATGCCGCGTCGCCGCGTCGGCCAACTGTTGGCACACCCGTGCGAGCTTCTTGGAGGGAAACGCATGGCGAGTCACCTGGCCCGAGGCGTCGCGTCGCTCGATGCCGTGCTGTCCAGCGACCGGCAGGCGCACGCCGTGGAACAGCCGGTCGATATCCGCAATCGACCGTCCGCTGATCAACGCCACCGCTCCGCCCGTAGACCGGTAGAGCCTCCCGAGCAGACGTCGGAGTTCGGGATCGAGTCGCACGCCGGCCGGGGAGACGGCGAAGTCGACCAGCGTACCGTCGATATCGAAGAAGTACGCCCACTCCGGCTGGGCCGCCGGCAAGCCGCTCGCGACCCGCGACGGCCGGGCGCGGCTGGCTTTGCCCGATCGTTTCATAGCGCGCGGCCCGGTCCGTGTCCAACGGGCGTGCGCGGCGACGCGTCCAGCGCGGCGGTCCGATCGAGCAAACGCCCCCGGCGTCTCATTCCGGCGGCGTCGATCAGCATGCGCCCCGCCCACCGATAGACGTTGAATTCCTGGATGAGGCCGCGCATGAGGCGAATGCGGGCACGCTGCTCTCCCACTGGCATCGTGAGGGCGAGATGGAGCGCCGTGGCGCATTGATCCGTGTCGTACGGATTGACGATGATCGCTTCCGGCAGCTCGCGCGCCGCCCCCGTGAACTGACTCAGCACCAGCACGCCTCGCTCGTCGTCGCGCGACGAGACAAACTCCTTGGCCACCAGATTCATCCCGTCGTGCAGACTGCTGACGAAGCACAGCTCTGCCGCACGGAAGTATTCATAGACGGCTTGCGGTTCATGATGCTCGATTTTGAGCACCACGGGCGGGTGGGCAGCCCGGGCGAAGCGGTTGTTGATGCGCGCCGCCATCGCTTTCACCCGCGTCTGGTATTCCTGATACTGTCCGATGCTGTCACGCGTCGGCGCGGCAATCTGGATGAACGTGAACCTGCCCACCCATTCCGGCCGCATCTCGAGAAAGCGCTCCACGGCCCGAAGCCGTTCCTCAATGCCTTTCGTGTAATCAAGGCGGTCGACCCCTACGCCGATCGCGTGATCCGGCGGCAGGCGATGGCGTTCGCGAACCTCCAGACGGCATTGCTCGACGGGGGTGTGCATCAGGGTTTCTGGCGGGGGCCACTCGACCGAGATCGGATAGCGCTTCACCGCCGTCAGCTTGCCCCGATACGACACGTTGAACATTTCCCGGTCGGCCCTCGCTTCGAGCAATCGATCGACCGTGTCGATGAAGTTGTTGCAATGAAACTGCGTGTGAAATCCGAGGATGCTGCTGCCGAGCAAGCCGTCGAGCAGTGCCTCCCGCCAGGGGCAAATGGCGAACGCTTCCGGGTTCGGCCAGGGAATGTGCCAGAAGGTGATGATGGTGGCGGCCGGCACCGCTTCCTGAATCATCCGCGGCAGCAGTGCCAGGTGATAGTCCTGGACCAGCACGATGGGATCGGGGGACTGCGATTCCTGGACGACGGCGTCGGCGAATCTGCGGTTGACCTTGACGTACTGCTCCCAGTCAGAGGTGCGGAATGTCGGGCGCACGTGGGCGATGTGGCACAGGGGCCAGAGCCCCTCGTTCGCAAAGCCGTAGTAGTAGCCGGCTTCTTCCTCGGCGCTGAGCCAGACGCGGCGGAGTTGATAGGCCGGCCGCTCGCCGGGAACAGCCACCCTGTCGTGTCGATCCACCACCGCACGATCGGCAGAGCCGCTGCCGTGCGCAATCCACGTCCCGGAACAGGCGCGCATGATCGGTTCCAGTGCAGTCACCACGCCGCTCGCCGGACGTCGAACTTCGATCGAGTCGCCCTGGCGGACATGGATATACGGCTCACGGTTGGACACGACAATGACCGCTTGTCCGCGAAGCTCGGCGAGCAGAATCGCGCGCACCGCTTCGGGCGTCCACGCGAGCCGGTCGTGGTCGCGCGATTGATGCTCGGCTTCGATGTCCCGGATCAGCGCGCGCAGTTCGAGGGCGATCGGCCGCAACTCCGCTGAGTCGGGCTTCCCCGAGGGACGTACGAGCCCCTCGCCCCGCAGCAGCGCCCGCAGGCCGTGCACCCAGCCGCGCCAACTCAATTGAGCAATGACGACCGTGATGAGCGAAACCGCGGCGCCGAGCGCGACAAAAAAATAGAACAGATATGTTCGAGTTTCCTCGCTCCGGCGCTCGACGAAACTCATGTCGTGCAGGAGCACGAGGTGACCGGCCGATGCGCCATCGACTTCCAGCGGCCGGACCGATACAAGGAGCGGGCCGTGCGCGCCGGCCAGCATGCGTCCCGAAGGCCCCGAGAACATCTCGAGCCGCGCGCAATTGACCTCCACTGGGAGCGTCGTGGTCACCAGCGGCTGGCTCGCGGGCGACGCGCAAAACCCCATCGCATAGAGACGTTCGTCCCGCGTCACGCTGGTGAAAAATTGGAGCATGCGGCTCTGGCTGCCGGTGCGGATCATCTCTTCCAGGGGTTCCTGCACCGTGTTGGCGATCAAATCAGAGCGGATGTCGAGATCCCTCACGAACCAGCGCAAGGTCAGGCTATCGACGAGAGGTACGACGGCATAGGCGATCGCGGCGAGCGCGAGGGCCAACGGAACGATGAATCGGAGGGAAAGTCGCATGCGGAGCCTTCCGGCCAATATACCTCGATCCGGATCGAGAACGATGTCCGTGGATCAGGGGATGGGCGGCCAGTTCATCGTCAAGTCTGAAGTTGGAAGTCACAACGATCAACATCTCGAACGACGAGACTGACACGCGTCGACGTACGCGGGAAGGCGAGGTCGTCGCGCCAACGGCGGAGAGTGCTACTGCGGAGTCCGTTCAGCGAACGTGATCACATACCCGTCCGGGTCCTCGATCGCGAACTCGCGCATCCCGTAGAACTGCGTCACGATCGGCATGACGATCTTCACGAGCGGCTTGAGCCGATCGTGGAGTGCGTCGACGCCTTCCACTTCGATGAACAGCGTGCCGGTGGCGCCGATCGGCTTGCCGGCGAATGCGGGATACTCCTTCACGGCGCCTGCGGCGTCGTTCAAGAAGATCTCGACGGCTCCGCTGGTCACCGCCGCAAACGCGAACGGCGACGCATCGGGCACCGTCATGCCGCGCTCGAAACCGAGGGTGTCCACGTAAAACGTGAGGCTATGTTCGACGCTGGCGACGAGAAGGTTGGGTGTGAGCTTCCTGAAAACAGGCATTGCAATTCTCAATTCTCAATTCTCAACGCTCACCTGAGACTTGAGAGATGAGACTTGAGAGATGTAAAGTGCGCCGCGCAGGATAGCACAGGTAAAATGGCTGGCATGCGTATTCTTCCTGTCCTCGTATTTGTGATCGCGGCCGTCACCGTCTCAGCGCAGACGACTCCCCCGGCGACCGTCGCCGCGCCACCCGACGTCGCTGCGGCGCCTGCGAACGCCACCAAGACCGCGTCCGGTCTCGCGACCAGAGTCATCACACCGGGCAAAGGCGCCGTGCACCCGGCAAAAGACGATGTCGTCACGATCCACTACACGGGGTGGAAAAGCGACGGCGCCATGTTCGACAGCTCGGTGACGCGCGGCAAGCCGTCGAGCTTTCCTGTCAACCGCGTGATCGCGGGGTTCAGCGAGGGTCTGCAGCTGATGGCGCCTGGCGAAAAGCGCCGGCTCTGGATTCCTGAAGCGCTGGCCTACAAAGGCGCCCGCGAGCCGAAGGGGATGCTCGTGTTCGACATTGAGCTGATCGACATCCCGACGCACGCGCCATCAGACGTGAAGGAAGCGCCGGCCGATGCGAAAAAAACGGCGAGCGGCCTGGCCTATAAAGTGCTGACGCCCGGTGTCGGCGGACGGCATCCGCGCTCCACGAGCGAAGTGACCGTGCACTACACGGGCTGGACGATCGACGGAAAGATGTTCGACAGTTCCGTCGTTCGCGGGCAGCCGACGACGTTCGCGCTGAACGGCGTGATCCCGGGGTGGGGCGAGGGCCTGCAGCTGATGTTCGAGGGCGAGAAGACGCGCTTCTGGATTCCCGAGAAGCTGGCCTACATGGGCAAGAGCGCGCCGTACGGTCTGCTGGTCTTCGACGTCGAGCTGATCAAGATCGTGCAGTAGGTTTCGGCATTGCGTCCGTGATGCGTCGGGTGGCTCGCTGGAAACGGTCCGCGAGCGCCCGGCGCACCTGATCGGGTACCGGTCCGATGCGCGACAGCGTCGCCTGCGCCTGTCGCACTTCCTCGCTCGCCGCCTTGAACCGGCTGTCATCGTCTGTCTTGCCGCCGATGGTGTTGGCCGCCAGCGCTTCTTTCAGCATCGCCGCGAGACGCGTGGTGGGCGACACGGCGGCGTCGCCGCCGGCGGCCGCCGGGCCGGAGAGAGACTTGGCGAGCGCCTCGATACGCCCGACGATCGCTTCCATTTTCTTGCGGTTCGAATGGGGATCGAGATCCGAGCCGCCGAACACCGCCGGCCAGCGCGCGATGACGCCGTTGAACGCCACGGCAAAGCGCTCGTCGAGCGCGAGCGCGCGATCGCGATCGACGCCGCGCGCCGCGAGTTCAGTCTGCCAGCGGCCTCTCAGCGCACGGACGTTGGTCATCAGATCCGCGGGGGCCTCGGGGCTGGACGCTGGGGGCTCTGCCGATTCTTGCCCAGGGGCTGGGGGCTCGGGACTCGGGGCTGCTGACAGCACCTCGAGTTCGGCGCAAATCGCCTCGCGCGCGGCAACGCGTTCGCCAAGGGCGATGTCGTGGCGCTGCGCGTAGCGTGCGAAGAAGTGATCGGCCGCGCCACGGAAACGCTGCCACATGGCTTCCGATCGCGTCTTCTTCACCGGGCCAACGGTCTTCCACTCGGCCTGCAGGCGTTTCATTTCAGCCGCCGCGGTGTCCCAGTCGGTCGAGTCGCGTAGCGCTTCGGCTTTCACGCACAGCGCGTCTTTCTTCGCCAGGTTGTCGGCCCACACGGTCTTGCGCTCTGCGAGATCGGCGTGCCGGCGCGTGAAGAAGCGATCGCACGCGGTGCGGAAACGTTCCCAGATCGATTTTTCCTGCCCGCGGCTGACGGGGCCGATCGTCTTCCACTCGACCTGCATCGTTTTGATCTCGTCGGCGGTCTGAATCCAATTCGTGGATTCGGCAAGCGCCTCGGCGCGCTCACAGAGCGCGACTTTTTTCGCGAGGTTGCCGCCGCGCGCTTCGGCCTGCGCCGCGAAGTGCGCCTCGCAGCGGGTCCACGCGGCGTCGTGCGCGGTCTTGAAGCGTTTCCACAGCGCCTCGCCCTGCGCGCGCGGCACGTCGGCGGCCTGGCGCCACTGCTCCTGCAGCGTCTTGACGTGCTTGGCGATCTCCTCGGGGTCGTCGACCGCCTTGAGCGCCTCCATCTTCTCGCAGAGCTGCTCCTGGATCCCGACGTTGGCCCAGCGTTGCCAGTCGGCGACGTCGCGCAGTTCCTGCACCTTCGGCATCAGCGCGGTCTGCGCGGCCTTCAGCCGCTTCACGATCTCGTCGTAATCTTTCTTCGAGGGCAGGTGCGGGATGGCGCCGAGGGCGGTGCGAATGTCCTTGATCGCGCGCTCACCGGACTTGAGCACGAGATCCGCGCGCGTCGCGACGGCTTCAATGCGCGCCACCACCTGCTGCTGGCGCGTCAACGCTTCGCGCCGCGCCTTCTGATCCTCGTCGTGCGCAGCCGCGTCGCGCGTGGCGAACGCCGCCTGCGCCTCGGTGTAGCGCGCGGTGACGGCGGGATCGCTGATCGTGCCGGCGCCCAAGTCGTGCCACTCGCGGCGGAGGGCGGCGAACTGCTTGCGGGCGGCCTGGACGTCTTCGAGAGCCGCGGCAAGGACCGCCCCGTCAGCGAGTTCTGTCAGACGCGCGCGGCGACGCTCGGCGTCCTTCCACTCCGCGTGACGCTTCTGGCATGCGCGCGTGGCGCGCTCGAAGCGCCGGGTCACCTCGTCGTGCGCGGCGCTATCGGCCAGTACAGGCATCCCTTCCCATTCGGCGATCGCGATCTCGAGATCGTCGAGCGCCTTCTCGCCCTGAAGCGCGTCGATGCCCTCGCACAACGCGAGACGCGGACGCGCGGCGGCGTCCCTGGACTCGCGGGCCTGGCGTTCCGCAGCCGAACGCTCGGCGTCTTCGCGCGCGCGCTCCGCGGCGTCGAGCGCCGCCTGCGCAACCACGGCGGGGTCGGGTTCAACCACGGGCGGCACGGCCGCGGCAGCGGCTTCGGCAGCGACCCTGGCTTCCTGTTCCTCGGTCGCCCTGCGCTCGTCGATGTCGCGCGCCAGGGTCCGCGCGCGCTTCGACGCGCTCTTGTTCTTGGCGCGCGTCGCGATCTGCTCCAGCTCGTGACGGTCGGTGATCCGTTCGACCGCGGCCAGCGTGGGATCCTTGAACTCGCTGTTGAGGGCGACGCTGAGCAGCTCCCCGTGATCCTGCAGCGCGTCGAACGCGGTGCGACGCACCGCTTCGTGCTCGGCGTGCCGCGCGATCGACCCGAGCGCGTGGGCGTCGGTCACCCGCGCCAGCGCGCGCTGCGCCGTGCTCTCGCGCGACGCGTTCTTGGCGATGCCGATCAGTGTCTTGGGATCCTCGATCGCCGTGACCGCGGCCAGGCTCTCCGCCTCACCGATGCCCTCGAACGCTTCGAGCGCGATGTCGCGCAGCATCGAGATCGCCTGCGCCCGCACCTGCTCGTCCGCATCGGCCTTGGCCACACCGGCCAGCGCCAGCGGATCCATCAGCTTCGCGACGGCCGCGCGACGCACACGCGGATCGGCATCCTCTCGCGCGATTTCGTGCAGCAATTCCCGCTCGTCGAGCGGAATCTCGTGTACGAACGCGAGGCGGACGGCGGCGTCCGGGTGTTTGTGGGATTGCGCGCGGAATCGATCCAGCAGTGCCATGTGCGTGCTCCAGCCTGACGCTCGGTCAGCTTGTGAGGGAGTTCAGGGTCAGCCCTGAACCCGTAGTTGAGTCAGCCTCGCAAGGACGTCGCTGCCGTGAGACGCGGCGCTGACGTTCTTGTCGATGTCCAGAATGCGGCCGTCCGCTCCGATGTAAAACGTCCAGCGCGCTGCGTATCCGCTTGGCGCGAGCACCCCGTAGGCCCGGGCCACATCCTTGGTTTCGTCGCTGAGAATCGGGTACCGGAGCCCCATCGATTCCGCGAAGCGCGTGTTCGCGTCCGCCGAATCGACGCTCGCCGTGAAATAGCTGACGTCGAGCCCGGTCAGTGCGGCGCTGTTCGCACTCAGTGACTTGCACTCGGCCGTGCAGCCGCCGGTGAACGCCTTCGGAAACCAGGCAATCACCACCGGCCGTCCCGCCAGTTCCTTTAGACGATACGTACGGCCATCGGATCCCGGCAGGGAAAAATCCGGCGCCGGATCGCCCGGCTTCAACTCAACAGGATCCGTGTCGTGCCGATGCGTCGCCACGTTGAAGACTCCAATGACTATGGCGGATGCCGTGGTGGCGATCCGTCGCAACAGCGTCACCAGATACAGCGCTCCGTCTCCACTCGAATATGCCATTCTAATGAAGGGCGACGAACACATGTGGGATTCCGGCGGCAGGATTTTTCGAACTTTTCGCTATTCTCCAATTCTGCGGATCGGCGTGGTGGTCGGCGCCCTTGCCGGCGCGGCGGGGTGCGACAAGCTGGGACTCGGTAACAGCGCCAGCCCCTCGGCGCCGTCCGGGACACCCACCGCGGGCTCGACAATCGTTTACACGGCGGTCGGCGCCAGCGACGCCAACGGCGTGGGCTCGAGCGCGGAATGCCTGCCGCTCACCGACTGCCCGAACGGTATGGGCTACGTGCCGGTCACCGTCCGCGCCCTCGCCGCACAGGGTTTCAAGGTCACACACCTCAACCTCGGCATCCCCACTGCCGTCATCGGGCGGGATTTCCAGACCCTGGGCCAGCAGTACAACCGAACGATTCTCGGCAACTTCATCGACAACGAGATGGCGTTTGTTCAGACGAATGCGACAGTCGTCACGATCTTTGCCGGCCTCAATGAGGTGAACGTCATCACCGCGGCGCTCGGCGGCGGCGCGGGCGCGGGTAATCCCAACGCCTACATCGACACACAGGTGAAAGCGTTCGGCGTGGACTACACGACGCTGCTGGCCGGTATCCGCCTCCGCGCCGGCTCACCGCGCATCGTCATTCTGAATCTGCCCA
>JAYVMG010000609.1:0-2324 GCA_043759095.1 Acidobacteriota bacterium
TCATGGGAAGGCCGCCGGTGCGCGGCCCGAACGATCCGCCTCCAGGCGCGGGCATCAAGGCGATCAATCCGGAAGATGGAAAGACGATGTGGGACGTCAAGCTGTTCCGCGGTTCCAATACCAACGGCCTCATGGCGACCGCGGGCGGCGTGGTCTTTGCCTCATCACGCGACGGGAATCTCATCGCGCTTGACGCCAAGACGGGCGCGCTCCTGTGGCATTTCCAGACGGGAGGCAACATGGCGGCATCACCCATGAGCTACGCGGTAGACGGCCGGCAGTATGTCGCCGTCTCGGCCGGCAACATGCTCTTCAGCTTCGCCCTTCCGGAATGAACGCGACTGCGGCGGCGCGGCGGGCGATCGCTGTCGTGCCGGTGCTCCTTGTCGCGTTGCTGTCGGTTGCGCCCGCGATCCCGTCGGCCGCGGAGCGGTATGCGGCGCGTCAGCGCGACGGTGTCATTCAGCTCGAGGACGCATCCACGCAGACCGTGGTGTCGATCGCGCCGTCGATCGGCGACGTCACGTTCGGGATGACGGTCAAGGGGCACGAGATCCTGCACTTTCCCTATGCGTCGCTCTCGGAGTTCAGGATCCGTCCGGGGCTCGCCGGCATTCCGTTCCTCGGACCCTGGGCGAATCGCCTCGACGAACAGGCGTTCTATGCCAACGGCAAGAAGTTCACGTTCAACATGGGACTCGGCAATGTCCGCGGGACGCATCCGATCCACGGCTTCCTAAGCACGACCGATCGGTGGCAGCTCGTCGAAGCAAAAGCCGACGGCACGTCTGCGTGGGTGACGAGTCGGCTCGAGTTCTTCAGGCAGCCGGAATGGATGGCGCAGTTTCCGTTTGCCCACACGGTCGCGATCACGCATCGGCTGCGCGACGGCGTCCTCGAGGTAGACACCCGGATCCACAACCTGAGCGCCGAACCGATGCCGGTGGCGATCGGTTTTCATCCGTACTTTCGGCTGACCGATTCGCCGCGCGATGCGTGGACAATCGCGATCGCCGCCAAGACCGAATGGGTGCTCGCGCCCGACAAGATTCCGACCGGAGAGACGCGGCCGATTGAACGGCTGCTGCCCACGCCGGGATCATCGGTGTTGAAGGACTACGACCTCGATCACGTGTTCGGCAATCTGATCCGTGACGCGACGGGCCGCGCCGTGATGTCGGTGAAAGGCGCGTCGCAGCGCATCGACGTCGCCTTTGGGCCGAACTTCCGCGCGGTGGTGGTGTACTCGCCGTCGGGCCGCGACTTCATCTGCTTCGAACCGATGGCGTCGATCACCGATGCGCTCAACCTGGCGGCGCGCGGTCTCTACAAGGATTTGCAGAGCATTCCTCCAGGGCAGACGTGGGAAGAGCGATTCTGGGTGCGCCCCGGCGGGTTCTGAGATAAGTTCTCCGCCTATGAAGGGATTAGGGATTAGGGCTTGGGGATTGGCTATCGCGCTCGCACTGCTCGCGTCTGGTCCGGCTAAAGCGGTAACAATATACTTGACTAACCATTAACAACCTGCCATGATGTGTTCATGGCGACCAAGAGCGCACCGAAAATCCTCCGCGAAGCGATTCTGTTTTTCGCGGATTACGAAAACTGCCGTAAAGCGGTCGAGGCGATCCGCTGGCCGGATGGCATCGTGGCCTGCCCGACCTGCGGCTCTGAGCACGTCACCTACCTTGAGAAACAGCGCCGCTACAAGTGCTACGAGAAGCACGCTCGCGCTCAGTTCTCGCTGAAGGTTGGGACCATCTTCGAGGATTCCGCCGTCGGCCTTGAGAAGTGGTTGCCTGCCCTGTGGTTGCTCACCAACTGCAAGAACGGGATCAGTTCCTACGAGCTGGCGCGCTCGCTCGGCGTCACCCAGAAAACCGCGTGGTTCATGCTGTCGCGTCTCCGTCTCGCGCTTCAGGCCGAGAACGGCGGCAAGCTGAACGGCGAAATCGAAGCCGACGAAACCTTCATCGGCGGCAAAGCGCGAAACATGCACGCCGCGAAGCGGAAGCGCCTCGGTATCTCGCAGTCGCGCTCGATGATCGGCAAGGTCGCGGTCATGGGCCTCTTGGAGCGCCACCGCAAGGACGAAGGCGGCGCACAGGTTCGGACTCAGGTCATTGCGAACCGCAAGAAGCATCAGCTTGAGCAGATCGTTGGGGACAACGTCGAAGTCGGCGCGACTCTCTACACTGACGCGCTCCGCTCGTATGACCGCATGGGGCAGAAGGGTTACGTCCACAACGTCATCGACCACGCCGAAACCTACGTGGACGGACAGGTCCACACCAACGGCCTTGAGAACTTCTGGTCGCTGTTCA
>JAYVMG010000610.1:0-15786 GCA_043759095.1 Acidobacteriota bacterium
ACTCCTCGGTTGCCGCCGAAGCCGCTCAACGGCCGCGCCGTGAAACGTGTGCGTGCGTCGCTGCATGCCTCCCAAGCGGAGTTCGCTGGCTTTCTCAACGTCAGTGCCAAGCTGGTCCAAGCCTGGGAAGCAAATCGACGGACGCCCGAGGGGCCGGCCCTGGTGCTGCTGCACATCGCGGCGCGCCAGCCAAAGGCGATCGAGAACGTCTGGCAACCTGCGCCATCGACTCGGGCCGTCCATCGGCGGCCCCGCCATGACCGATCACACGCCGCGGCCGGCTAGCGTTCTGGGGGACGGTTTGGGGGCGGTCTTGCGTCCGTTGTGGTGTGGCGGAGTCCCTCCCAGTCCACAATCATTCAGCAATTCCGCAGGAGTCCACACCAGTCTTCGACGTGGAGAGCTTCACACGCACGAGGTCAGAGGTTCGACTCCTCTAGCGCCCACCATTCAACCGCAGTAAAGACAATCACTTAGCGAAGGTAGCAAGAACGAAGAGGGCGCGAGCCCTACTCTTTGGGGACGGTTTGGTGGCACTTCGAGAGCGGTTTCCTATCGTCCAAATAGCTTTTGATATCAGAAGTCGGTAGGCTGCTTCCAGGCTGAATACGGGTCGTCAGCCCTGCGGAGGACTGCTGAATGTCGACGCGAGATCTCAAGAAAGGCCGGCCAACCAAGAACGCCGATCGGAAAGCACCGACAGGAATACTGGCGCTGCAGCGCGAGCTTAGGGTCCGACTCGTCAGCTCGGGCGGACGCCCATCGGATCCAGCGCCGACAATTCGCCGCCTCGTGACCCTCAAGAAGGACGTATGGAAGGACCTGCAACGGCACGCTGCCCTGCTCTCAAGGCTCGGCCAGGGCGTCAGTCCAGGACAGTTCGCTGCGATGCTTCTGGAGAAGAGCCTTGATGAACTGAGACCGCTGTCGCTCCGATTGAATCGGCGTCCGGAACGCTGAAGGCGGCGGCAAGTGGCCAAAGGCAGACATCATTTCGTCCCGAAGTTCTACCTGAGCGCGTTTCAAAGTGCGCCCAGACGGATCCATTTGTACAACCTGGATTCGGCGCGCGCGGTTGCGCATGCAAGTCTCAGGGACCAGTGCTATAGGCGCAAGTTCTACGGACCGTCGGACGATATTGAGGACGCTCTGGCCATCCTTGAGTCTCGGGCGGCTCCCGTCTTTCAATCGATCCGGACTAACAGAACGCTGCCCGCCATCCGCACCGAGGAATACGCAACACTTCTCGCCTTCGTCGCCCTTCAGGTCCTTCGCACCGCCGTTGTTGCCAGCCGAACAGATACCCGCGTCGACAAATTGATGAAGCAGGTTCACTCGGGCGATCCGCGGATCGCGAACGTAGACTTGGAGGCAATGCGGTTCGGCTACACCGACCCTGTACTAGCGTCGCTCCAGTCTCTCCCGGCGATGCTGGACGCCATTTCTGACCTTCACGGACACCTACTTGTGTCAACTACCAACGATTTCATAACCAGCGATAATCCCGCTTTCAAGTACAACCAGTATTGCGAAGAAGTCCAGCACATGGGAATCACTGGGGCACTGTGCAGCGGGCTCCAGATCTTCCTACCGCTGACTCCGCAACTGCACCTCCTCTTGTATGATCCGGCGACGTATAAGGTGAGACGCTCAGAGCGCTACTCTCGGCGTAGCACCGCGACGGTGGGCGCGCCGGTTCCACGCCGACGTGGGTATCGGCAGGCCAAGCTGCCACGCGCCATCGCGTGGAGCGACGTCGAGCGCGTGCTCGCCGCCGTGGATCGCCGGACGCCCGTAGGCCGACGCGACTACGCGATCCTTCTGTTACTGGCTACGTACGGGCTCCGCGCGCGAGAGGTCGCGGCACTCCGCCTCGATGACGTCGATTGGGCGCGCGCGCAGCTGCACGTCACCGCTCGAAAGAATGGTCACTCGACGATGTATCCACTGGCGACCACCGCCGGTCACGCCCTCGTGGACTACCTCAAGGCTGGACGGCCGTTGGTGGCCGACGACACATCTTCGTCAGAGCCTTGGCGCCGTTCACGCCGCTCCCGGCTCATGCGATTGCGAGCCGCGCCAGCCACTACCTGCATGCGGCCGGCGTCGAAGCGCCGCGTGCAGGCTCACACACGTTTCGGCACGCGTGCGTCCAGCGCCTGGTCGAAGCGGACGTGCCGTTCAAGGTCATTGGCGATTACGTCGGGCACCGAAGCGCCGACTCGACACAGGTGTATGGCAAAGTCGCGGTGCATTTGCTGCGCCAGCTCGCGCTCGGCGACGGCGAGGAGGCGCTATGACGGCCGTCTGGACGGGGTTTCGCAGTCCGCTCGCTAACCACATCGTGCCGTTTCTCGCCACGAAACGCGCACGGGGGTGTCGCTTTGTCGCGGAAGACCGCAATCTCCGGCTGCTCGATCGCTTCCTGGTGGAGCAGGGCGTCGACACACTGAACGAGATCACCCCCGACCGGATTGAGCGGTTTCTCGCGTCACGGCCACGACCGGCCGCCAAAGGCTACAACCACCTGTTGGGTGTCGTGCGCCGACTCTTCGATTGGCTGGTCAGCCAGTAGGTGATCGCCACGTCACCCGTCCAGACGCGCCCGCGTCCCGAGACGGCGCGCCGGCTCCCGTTTCTCGTCGACGTGCCGCTGGCGCGCCGACTCCTCGAGGTGGCCCGCCAGCTTCCCGATAACCACCGGAGTCGATACCGCGGACCCACGTATCACGCGATCTTCGCCGTGCTCTATGGCCTCGGCTTACGCGTCGGCGAGGTCTCGCGGCTCCAGCTCGGCGATCTCGACTTCGATCGTGACGTCCTGTTCATTCGCGACAGCAAGTTTGGGAAAAGCCGGCAGGTGCCCTTCGGGCCGCGATTGGGCGCCGTGCTGCGCGCGTATCTCGTCGGCCGGCCGCGCGAGCGTGGTACGGACCCGGGCGCGCCGCTCTTCACGTGGAGCGGGCGCCAGCCGGTGCATACCAATTCGATTCGTCACACCTTCCGCGAGGACATCGTGCCCAAACTGGACGTGGTCATCCCGCAGGGGACGACACGCCCACGCGTCCACGATCTCCGCCATTCGTTCGCGGTCGGGACGCTCCTCCGCTGGTACCGGACCGGGCTGGATCCGGCGGCGCGTCTGCATCACCTGTCGACGTTTCTCGGCCACGTGAGTCCCGACACGACCGCGGTCTATCTCACAATCACGAGCGACTTGTTCGCGGAAGCCAATCGTCGGTTCGAGGCGCTGGCGATCCCGATGATCAGGGAGGTGCAGCCATGACGACCGCCACCCTCGGCACGCTCATCTATGGCTTCTTCATCGACTATCTGGCCGGACAAAAGGGGCTCCGACCGACCTCGATTCGCAGCTATCGCGATGCGGTGCGGTTGTTCCTGCTGTTCGTGTCCGCCGACGCCCGGCGGCCCGTCAGTCAGCTGCAGATCGAGGATCTGACCTTCGAGCGGGTGCTCGGTTTCCTGCAGCATCTGGAGGCGACGCGGCACAATCGCGTGGCGACGCGGAATCAGCGGCTGGCCGGCCTGCGGACCTTCTTCGAGTATGTGGGCCGACGTCTACCCGAAATGCTGCACGTCTGCGAGCGCGTGGCGGCGATTCCGACGAAGCGGACGCCGCTGCCGGAGACGCGATTCCTAGACCGGGAGGAGATGGCAACCCTCTTCGCCCGGCTGCCGCGGGACGGTCGGCACGCCCGTCGGGACCACGCGCTGTTGCTGATGCTCTACAACACCGGGGCACGGGTGCAGGAAATCGCGGATCTCCGCCTCGAGCACGTCTCCCTGACATCACCGCTCCATGTGCGCCTCCACGGCAAAGGGGACAAATGGCGTACCTGTCCGCTGTGGGAGGAGACGGCGCGCGTGCTCCGTCAGTGGCTCGACGAACGGCGCGTGGTCGATCCGCACGCCCCGGTGTTCACGTCCGCGACGGGTCGCGCCTTAACGCGCTTCGGCATCTACAAACGCGTGCGGCAGCATGCCGAGCGTCTCGAATCCGCCGCGACGTCGCCCACGCGTCGGATCACGCCTCACGTGTTTCGGCACACGGCCGCCGTACATCTCCTCGAAGCCGGCGTCGAAGTGAATGTGATCCGCGGATGACTCGGACACGTCAGCCTGGAGACCACGAATCGGTACGCGGAAATCACGGTGCGCATGAAAGAGGCGGCCATGAAACTGTGTGAGCCGCCCACGATGGATCACGCGCCGCGGAAACCGTGGCGAGACGATGCCGTGCTGCTGACGTGGCTGGCATCGTTGTGACGACGACCAACACGGATGCGGGTCAGTGGCTCGTCGTGGGCGGGGTCTCGCTCGATGCCGCGCGCTCGCCGCCCTGACGATTCCACAGCGTGCCTTCCCACCCGTGGATCAGGCCGTTGTCGCCGCACACGGGACATTGCCACACGATGTGTCCTGAGGTGCGATCCCATTCGGCCATGATGTCGCCCTGGCAGCGTCGGCGACCGGGACTCCGCCGGCAGGGGACGTTGGTGTGCCAATCACCGTGCGGCAGGTGGTCGGTGACCCACGCGACGATGGATCCGAAGAAGAGCGCGAGGTTGAGCACCGGCGTCGGTAATCGGTCGGGGAGGTCACCCGTTTCCTCGTCCAGGTAGTGGCGCATGTCGACGACCCAGCCCATTGGTTTCACGATGTGGTCCTCTGGAATGAAGGGGATCGGCCGCGACGAGGTTGCCGTGCCCGCCCATCGCGTGGTCGAGCGTCTAGCAGGCCGACGCGGGTCGCGAGTTCGCGATTCGCGCGGCACCACTGTGCGATCCAAGTCTCGATCCCGAGAAAGCGAAAGTATCGCCCGGCGAGATCGAGGCGAAACTCCGTCAAGCGACCGGTCTCAATCGCACGGAGCCGGTACTGCGGAATCCCCGTCGCGACCGCGATATCGCGAATGCCGCGGATGCCACGCGCCTGTGCGCATCGCGCGCCGAGGGCGTGCCATCGAATCGAGTCTTCGCTGTGATCGACGATGTGCGCCTGCAGGCCTGGAACGGAAGACACCAGCGCGTGTTGGACTTCGCGATCCAGCAACCGAATCTCGGTTGGATTCAGAATCGCGCACGGGTCCCTGGCCAGCTTCTTCTCGAGTCGCACGAGCGCTGATGTTCGCCTCATGCTCGCCACCTGCGACGACGCGGCGCGGCTACCTTCGCGCTCCGGCAAGCCGTAAACCCAGAGTCGTCGCCGTGATGAATAAAGATTCGGCCCTGGAGCTGTTCGCCCTCGAGGATCGCCCAGCCGCGGCCGGAGATCTGATCGCCTTCGTCAGATCCCTCGAAAGAGAATTCGATCGCCGGCAGGCCCTCACGCTGGACCACTCGATAGTCCAGATCCGCCTCGATCGCCAGCAGGCCGAGTCTTCCGTGACCTTTGGGCTGCAGCGTCAGGTGGGCCGGATCCATCAAGTCGAGATCGTCGAGGTCCCACAATTCCGTCTCGACGATGCGCCATGTTCCGAGGAGCGCGTGCTTCGCAGTTCCACCTGTCGCCATAGCGTTCACGCCCACCATCGCCAATCGATCACGCCGAGCGGTCACCCGGCACAAACGGAATCAGGCCGAGTTGGTAGGCCTGTTCCTGGAGCTCGCGCGGCATGGTCCGCAGGTCGACGATGACGCCGCTGATGAGGACCATCCACACCAAGGGATTCTCCGCGAGCCCGCTTGGGAGGGACCACCGCGGATCCAGTGGACCGATATCGAAGATCCGCCGGATCTCGCGCGTCTTGGCCGCGCAGGCGCTTTGACTGACGCCGAACAGCGCGCATAGCTCGCGGCTGTTCAGGTGCGGCATCTGCGCCGGATCGAACAAGAAATTGACGGCGCCGATGGTGTACATCACCCCACACGCCCAGGTGTCACAGTGACCCCGCATCAGCGGCGACGGCCGCTTGCGCGCCAAGGCCGCCGCCAACTCTCGGGCGAGCGCGGCGTACTCGTCCGTCAGATGTGTGCGACACACCGCGTCGGTGAGGCCGACAACCTCATCGAACCGTGGCTTCACGATCGTCGCAACGGCCGGACTGGGCATCGGCGCAGAAACGGAGATCAGCGAGCCGCTGGCGCGTTGACAGTATATACAAAAACTTGCATAGTGAGCTGTGTCGGCCAAGCCGCTGGCGTGGCTCGGGAGTGCGCGTCGCGACGTCCGGGCGTTTCCCACCGGCGCCCGTCGCCGCAGCGGCTTCCAGCTCCGTCGGGTCCAGCGAGGACTCGACCCGGAAGATTGGAAGCCGATGCCCGGTATCGGCCCAGGCGTTCGAGAGATCCGGATTCAGACGGAACTCGAACACCGCGTATTCTACGTCGCCACGTTCGCGGAAGCAGTGTACGTCGTGCATGCGTTCGAGAAACGGACCCGCAAGACGCCACCACACGAGTTGAAGCTGGCGCGCGATCGCTATCGCGCATTGATGAACGAGAGGCGAGCTGACGATGCGAAAAGCAAATAGATTGAAGATCACGCCGTCCAGCGGCAATGTCTTTCGCGATCTCGGGTTCTCGACCGAGGAATCGGAGCATCTGCTGATCCGAGCCGATCTGTTGATCCAGCTTCAGAAAGCGATTGCCGGGCGGGACCTGACGCAGGCCAAGGCCGCCACGATCCTGCGCGTCACGCAGCCCCGCGTGAGTGATCTGCTGCGCGGTCGCCTGGACCTCTTCAGCACGGACACGTTGATTGACATGCTGGCGCGGCTCGGCGTGCACGTGCGCTTCGTGCTGAAGGCCTCCCGGCGCCGACTGAAAGTCGCCTGAGCTCGTTCTGGTAGATTATTCAGTTCATGGATCGTTTCGCGGAGGGATTAATGACACTACCAGGAGGGGCGCTATGACGTAGTGGAGGAACACGGATGAGAAAAGACATGGCCAAGGTGGTCACCGAGGCTCCGCGTCGCGGACACGCGAACCCAAGCAGCAAGTGGGGTCGCCGTCTCACCAAAGACGAGTACGCCCTGGACGACCATGGCGCGAGTCGCGGACCCACCTCGCGTCACCGCCAGTACGGCTGGAACGCGAAGGAGTTCTCCGACGTGCTCGGACCGCTCCGCCGGTATCTGCGTAAGCAGGTCGGGCGCCCGTGGGACAAAGTCTGGTCCGAGATCACGCAGACTCTCGACAGCCGATCGCTGACCGGGCTGCACATCTACGATCACATTCGCTCGGAAGTGGACCAGGAAGCCTGGATCGGGGACGACGGCCGTCTGTACCATAAGCGGCGATGGGGTGCGATCGAGCTGGTGAGTGGACTCTATGTCCATCCTGAAAATCGTCTTCTGTGCTGTAAGACGGAACGTGGATGGGCGTTTCGAGGTGGAGCGTTTCTGCATGCGCAAACGGCTCTGCGAGCCCTTGGCATTCCCTCTTCGACTGCGCAGGACATCCGGCGTTACCGAGTAGAGGGCTTGCGCGTCTGGGAGCACCGCGACGGCTGCTGGTTTATTCACACGTACCGCCACGTACCCGAACAGCTGGTTCGCGTGATCACTCGCAGCGACGGACACGAGGTGCCGATCTACGATTCGGCGCACTACGAACGCGCGGCGACAAAGCAGGCGAGCAAAAAGGAGATTCGCGACGCGCAGACGCTGTTGCGGCGAGATCCGCTCACCGGTACTGGGACGGAGAAGTAGGCATAGGTGTCGTGTGCGATTCTTGAAGTGTTCTTGCAATAACCCAAGGCGTTAGGTATCATCATGCCTACAGTTCTTCGCGAAGATGGGTTCGAGGTACGGATCTATACGTTCGATCATCCTCGCCACATGTGCACGTCGCGAAGGCTGGCGCCATCGTGAGGATCGATCTCTCGACGCATGCAGCCACCGAGATCGTTGGAACGATTTCCGACAGAAATGTGAAGCGAGCTGAGCAACTCGTCGCGCGGCATGCGAAACATCTGAACGAACAGTGGGCGAACATTCATGACGGAGACTGAGGTCACGGCCAAGGATCGCGAACGCTACGCCCAGGCACGTGCGCGAGGGCAGGCGCGCGCGCAGGATCCTTCAGCGGTCGTCGACGCGAGCTACGACCCCAAGGGGGACCTGATCGACCTGAAGTTTGGTGGAGGCGGGTCGATGGCCATTCCGCGGAAAGTCGTTCCTGGATTGCAGCGGGCGTCCGTGTCAAAGATTGGGTCGATCGTGGTTTCTCCGGCTGGAGACGCGTTGTCGTGGCCTTCGCTGGATGTGGACGTCTACGTTCCGGGCCTGGTCGAGCGCGCGTTCGGTAGTCGCCTGTTCGCTGCAGCGACGGGGCGTCGCGGCGGGCAGAGGCGATCGAAAGCAAAGGCGGCTGCGGCAAAGGCCAATGGCGTCAAGGGCGGCCGTCCACGCAAGCGCCTATCGGCATAGCCGCCCGCCGGTCTGTTGGCCGGAAACAGTCCACGCCGAAATCGTTCCCCAGTGGGGCACGCGATCCTTCCGACCGCTCCTGACAATCTCCTCTCTGCCCAATGGGCGAGAGAGACATGCCTTACCGATCCGCCTCGTTATGTGCCCCCTTTCGATCAGGCCACAGCCGACTTCGGCGCGGTTGCGTTGACTCCGGCACATAACGATTCCGGGCACATAAGACGCATTATGTGGCGCACCACATAATGCGTCAGGATGATCGCCGCGGCGTTGGCTAGCAGCGCCACCTTGAACACCTCGCGCGGTTATGTTGCGGCCGTAGTTATGTGGCGCAGCCGCTTGAAGGCCAGCGGCGAGGCGGCCTCACCGTCCACGGACGCAACATAATGAAGTTATCTCAAAAAGAAGGCAAGCGGCCGGCCCACTGGACGCGACTGTCGTGTCATCGGTTTCGCGCGAACGAGTCCGGCTGCAGTTGAGCGTGCTCGCCTACAACCTGGGAAACCTTTGGCGGCGGCTCATGCTGCCACGGCGCATCGACCGCTGGTCGTTGACCAGCCTGCAGCAGCGTCTGGTCAAGACGGGCGGACGCCTCGTAAGACACGCGCGGTACTACTGGCTCCTGCTGGCGGAGAGTCACCTGACCCGGCGCCTGTTCGGGTCGATGCCTCCAGCGGATCTGGGCGCTATCCGTGCCGAGGGGCTGACGGGCGAGCGTTTGCCGGAAACCGTTGGCCAAAAGGATGTAAGGCGGGCGAGGTGTCCACAAGAATGCTGGAGGCGTCGTGCCGACCGCCATAATTCGGGTCAAGTGGAGCGGATCACGACGCTCGATCCACGTGGCGAAGAATTTCGATCCGAGCGCGGGCTCTCAGGTGTAGCCTGCTACCGATCAAAGGTGGCCAAATCGGAAATGTCGGTTTCAGCGGGGGGCGTCTGAGAAATTCTGTTCGCGTCGCCATCGCCTCAGCGATCGCCGCCGGTTCCGTGGTGCTGGCGCAACCTCCGCGGCGCGTCGATTTCGGGCGCGACGTCGCGCCGATCTTCAAATCACATTGCATCGAATGCCATGGTCCGACGCTGCAGTCGAACGGTCTGCGCCTCGACCGCCGCGCCGACGCGATGCGCGGCGGCACGATCGCCGACATCGGGCCGGGCAACGCCGAGGGCAGCCGCCTATATCTGCGACTGATCGGCGGCGATTACGGGTTGCAGATGCCGCCGACGGGTTCGTTGGGCAGCGACGACATCGCAACGATCAAGGCATGGATCGACCAGGGGGCAATCTGGCCGGACGAACTGTCTGGCGAAAAGCCTCCGACGATTCCCGATCCGATTGCAGTTCACCGGATCGACGTGCTTCGTGCCGGCGATCGTGACGCGTTCGCCCGCAGTCTTTCAGATCATCCGGATGCCGCGAATCGCAAGGGCCGCAACGGTTCGACGCCGCTGATGTACGCCGCGATGTACGGCGACCGCGCCGCGGTGGAGACGCTGCTCGATCGGGGCGCCGATCCGAACGAGCGGAACGACGCCGGCGCCACCGCGCTAATGTGGGGCGTCGACGATCTCGAGGTGACGCAGGCTCTGCTCGAGTACGGCGCAGAGCCAAACGCGCGCTCCGACGATTTTCGGACGCCGCTACTGATCGCATCCGGACGCGCGGGCGACGAGCCCATCGTGCGCCTCTTGATCGACTTCGGCGCGAATGTCGGCGTCAAAGCACCCAGCGCAGGGCTCGGCGACGTCACGCCGCTGAGCGAAGCGGCGTCGATCGGCGACGCGGAGATCTTCCGGACGCTGACCGAGCACGGCGCGAGCGTCAGGAGCGTCGGCCCCGCCGGCCTGCACTTCGCGCTGCAGGCCAACTGCGACGAGTGCCGCGACGCCATCCTCGCCTCAGCCGATCGGCCGTTCCTCAGCGCGGCGATGCTGCTGACCGCGCCGCCGCGCGGCGACGCGCGCTGGGTGAAGCTGCTGCTCGAGCGCGGCGCCGATCCGAACGCCGCCGACAAACAGGGCCACACGATCCTGATGCTCGCGGCGAGTTCGGATCAGGTACCGGTCGACGTCGTTCGCGCGCTGCTGGATCGGGGCGCGGACATCAACGCGACGACTCGCGGCGGCGAACGCGCGATCGATTTCGCGGTGCAGCGCGGCCGGACGCCGGTCGTCGACTTGCTGGCGCAGCGGGCCGACGGGAACGACGATGGTGCGGGCGCACACGCGACGAGGGTCGCCGACCAATCGGCGTCGTCACCGCACCCGGTCGTGCCGATTCGCGCGGCAATCGAACGCAGTCTCCCGCTGCTGCAACGCACTGATCTCACGTTCCTGCAGAAGTCGGGCTGCGTGTCGTGTCATCACAACTCGCTCACATCGATGACGGTTGCGAGCGCCCATGCGCATCATCTGCTGATAGACGAAGAGCTCGCACGCGATCAGCGAGCTCGCGTCGCCGGATATCTCGAAACGTGGCGCGAGCGCATCCTGCAGGGCGATGCCATACCCGGCCTCGCGAACACCGCCAGCTACATCCTGATGGGCATGGCGGCCGAACACGATCCGCCGAGCGAAGCGACCGAGGCGCTCGCGCGATACTTGAAAGGGAGGCAGCTCGCCGATGGACGTTGGCGAATGCGCGATCATCGGCCGCCGATCATCTCCAGCGACTTCCAAGTAACAGCCGCGTCCGTGCGCGGGCTTCATGCTTACGCGCCGGCGCGTAAGCGGCCGCAATACGCCGAGGCCATTCGCCGCGGCGCCGCGTGGTTGGAACGCAGCGAAGCGGCGACGACGGAAGATCGCGCATTTCAGCTGCTGGGGCTCGCAGCGGGGCACGCCGATCGGAACGTGATCGCGAGAGCGGCGCGCGCCCTTCTCGCCGCGCAGCGCGCTGACGGTGGATGGGCGCAGCTTTCAACGCTCGCCAGCGACGCGTACGCGACCGGTCAGGCGCTGACGGCGCTGCAGGAGAGCGCATCGCTGCGTCCCTCTGACGATGCGTTCCGGCGTGGCGTCGCGTTTCTGCTGTCAACCCAAGCCGTCGACGGATCGTGGCACGTGAAGAGTCGAGCGATTCCGATCATGCCGTCGTTCGAAAGCGGGTTCCCTTACGGCGGCGATCAGTGGGTGTCGGCGGCCGCGACCAACTGGGCGACGATGGCGCTCATCGGTGCGACACCAGAACGCCGTTGAGTTGTCTCGGCCGGCAAACCGATATCTGGGCTGATTCACTTGACCGTCAGTCCGCCGGTCACTCCCTGGAGGTGACGTCGGCCAGGGCGCGCATGCGATGATTTCCGCGGGCGTCGCCACCTTCGGATCGACCTTGGCCTGAACAGGTGAAACCGCGCAGCGTGCACTCAGAGCAGGTGTGCTTGATGCCGCGCTCGTTCATGAGCTTTGCCATTAGCGCGACCGCGTCCTCGTGGATGATCACCGCGTTGTTGGGGACGAACGTGCCAACCCCGATCGCGTAGTCGATTGGCATGAGCGGCTCGACGCTGGACCCAAACTGCCCGTCGTTCTTCTTGCCGAGATCGTGGGCTCCTAGATCGGCGCCGGCGTCAATCAGATACTGAATAAGCGGGATTATCCTGGTCATCGGCCCGCCACTCACATGGCGGGCTATTTTCATGCGCCCCATCGGCGCTGATTTCTTCCGAAGCGACACTGATTAAGGAAGTATCGCACCCGCGTTCGCCCGCTCGGCCGAGCCGCTGAGTACCCTCACAGTGCGCGCAGGAAGGCCATGAGTCCTGGCTCCTTCCGCCAGTGCCTGCGCGAGTCGTCTGGAATCGAGCACTCGCCCAGCGCTTTGGCTTTCATCGCGAGATCGACTTCGGCGTAGATGTTGGTGGTGTCCAAGGACACGTGACCGAGCCAGGCGCGGATCGTGTTGATGTCGACACCCGCGCGCAGCAAGTGGACGGCCGTCGTATGTCGGATCACGTGCGGGCTGACGCGCTTGGCGCCGATCGACGGGACGCGCCGCTCGCGCCGCGCGCCGTGTCACCAGGTCGTAGATTCCAAAGCGCGTGATGGCTTCGCGGCGGCGATTCAGGAAGACGGGCTCGTGACCGCCGCGCGTGGCGACGAGCGTCTTGATTTCGCCCGCCGTCGACGGCCACAGCGGACACAGACGTGTCTTGTTCCCCTTCCCAAGGAGTGTGGCCGCTGGCGACGTGCCAAGGTCGAGATCGGCGACGGTCAGACGTGCTGCTTCGTCAGCGCGAGCGCCTGCGTCGTACAGAAACAGGAGTACCGCATGGTCGCGGGCTCCCTGGCTCGTGCGGCGGTCCGGCGCGGCGAGCAGGGCATCCATTTCCGGCTTCTCGAGGTATGGCAGCGTGCCCTTCGCCGCCTTCTTGAACGGAATGGCGGTGAGCTCGGCGCACCAGGCCAGGTGCTCGGGACTTCGCGCCCCGATGAAGCGAGCGAAGGCGTGTATCGCCGCGAGCCGCTGGTTGCGCGTGGACACTGAGCAGTGCCGCTCGACTTCAAGGTGCGCCAGGAAGCGACGAACGACGTCTGGAGCGACACGTTCAATCTCGAGCTGATCGATCTGGTGGCCCAGCTGCTTCGCCGCGAATGGCAGCAGCAACGTCATGGCGTCTCGGTAGCTCGCCTGCGTATTCCGGGACAAGTTGAGATCCGCGACTAGGTGCTCCAAGAGAAAGCGTCGTACCCACGGGGCAACGAGATTCTTGCTGGTCATGGCTGGACCTCCACTCCGACGTAGGTTTCGAACCGCCGTCCCGCTTCGCGCAGGAGGTCCGGCGTCATCGTCAAATAGTGTTGGGTCTCGGCGAGGCTGATGTGACCGAGGTACGTCGACAGCTTCGGGAGGAGGAGCTGCACGTCAGCGCCCTGACGGTACCAAGCCACGAGCCTGTGCACGGCAAAGCTGTGCCGCAGGTCGTGCAGACGCGGCTGAAAATACGCGCCGTCATTTCGACGGATACCGATGCGGCTGCGCAGAATCCGAAAATATCGCTCCGCTGTGTACAACGAGATCGGGATCCCGTCCCGCCGAAGTAAGAAGGCGTTGCGAGTCGGAGGCCGCCGTATGACCGCCAGTCGCTTATCGGCGTAGATGTCCAGCGCCGACGAGAGCCTCGGCCCAATCGGCACCAATCGGGTTTTGAAGAATTTCGTGTTCCGCACGAGGAGCATGTGTGTGTGGAGGTCCACGTCATCGAGGGTGAGCGCGAGCGCTTCGCCGAGGCGAAGCCCTGCGCCGTAGAGCAGCAAGATCAGCGTCCGAAACGTCAGCGCGGGAATCGTGGCAGGCTGCCCGTTCTTCGGATGCGGAAGGTCCAGGGCAGACGTCGCGTTCACCATGCGCTGCAGTTCTTCTTCCGCGTAGATGTAGGGCGTGGCGTACGCCGGCCGCTTGGAAAGGCGGTACACCACCGGCGAGGTGGACACGAGGCCGCGCTGCATGGCGAAGCGGAAAAGCCCGACCAGGGTGTAGTGCTTCTGGTGCCAACCGGAGGTGATCGGCCCAGACCTCTTCAAGAACGCCCGCACGGTGTCTTGGGTGACGTCGTTGACCTCACTAGCGCCGGCCACACGCGTAAACGTGCGGAGGATCATCGCGCCGCTCCGGAAGCGCAGCCCCGTCGAGCGCTTCACGGTCACGTACTCTTCGACGACCTGCGTGAGCGTCATGCGATCCCTCCGAGGTCGAAGGCCGCGACTTCGCGCAGGCCTTGAAGGTCCACCTTGGCGTACACGCGTGTGCTGGTGAGGCTGCGATGACCGAGGTGATCGGCGATTTCCTTGAGCGACAGGCCGCGCGCCATGAGATGTCCGGCACAGGCGTGCCGTAGTACATGAGGACCGCGACGTGGCACGTGAATGCCGAGCCGCGTGATGCGCTCCGCGACGACGGCATACAGGCTTCTCGCGTTCATCGGTCCGATGGGCGCCCGGGTCTTTAGAAACAGCTCGCGACACGCGCGTCGCGGCCGGGCCTCCTTGAGGTACCGGATGATCGCCTGTCCGACGACGGGCATAAGCGGATAGACCTGGGAACGTCCCGGCTTGGAGCGACGAACCGTCAGACGGTCGTGCTCCCAATCGACGTCGTCAAGGCGCAGCGCCGCGACCTCACCGGCCCGGAAGCCGTAGACCGCCAACAGCAGGAGAATCGCGCGGTCTCGGACGTCCGTCGGGTCATCGGATGCCGCGTCCTGGATCAGCCGATTGACGTCCTCCCATGAGGGACCGATTGGCAGCCCGTGGTCACGATAGATATGTGGACCATGCAGCGTGTCGGCGAGTCCGGCGGCGCACCATCCGCGCCGCTCCGCGTGGCGGATGAACGCACGCACGGCATTGGTGTGAATCTTGATCGAGACGCGCGACAGTCGCTTCGCGTGCAGGTGCAGGAGATAGCCGTCGAGATCCCGCGGGCTCAGACCAGGCACTGGCGCGTGACGCTCATGGAGCCAGTCGAGGAATCGGCCGACATGCCAGCGCCGGTTTTTCAATGTGCCGCGCGAGAGCCCGCGCTCCTCGGTCATCCATCGCTCGAAGTCGTCGAGCAGTGCGGCGTACGGTCGCGGGCTGACCGCCTGCCGCTGGAGGCGCCCCAGAAACAGGACCCATCGGGTCGTGACACGGAGAAACGCTCGGCGATATTCGCGCGCGTCGGCAGTGATACCTGCCTGACGGCGGATCACTTCGATGCGAGCCGCCGCTGCTTCAAGGCGCTTCTGATCCACGTCCAGGCCGCCGTGCGCGTGCAGGTCACAGGCCGCGGTCACCACGATCCCGGCGATCCGACGGAGCGCCGCCTTGCTGAAGCCCTCCTCGCAGCAGTGCTCGAGGAATCGTTCACGCTCGACCGAGTACGGCGCGATCGTGTGGAACACGAGGTCCGACGTCTTCACGAACAGCTTCTCGAACATGAGCCACCCTCCTTGACGGAATGCTGTCCAAGGGTGGTCGACTTATGTTGCGTTGGGAAGGAGAGGGGCCGACGGCGTGCAGGGGATGCAGCCGCTACCCAACATAACTACGGCCGCAACATAACCGCGCTTATGTTCTGCCCAACATAAGCGCGGATGAACGAGCGACGCATCGAGCGTGCCGCGGCTGACCTCGTGATACGCGATGACGCGGTGCTTCGTCGAGATGCAGAGGATTGCGAACACTTCCGAGGGTTCGTCTTGAAGCATCGTCACCAGGGAGGCGGCGGTCTCGCTGGGACTACCGAGGTCCCGGCCAACGACAATCGGTTGGCCGTCACAGTCCTTCCTCACCGAATATCGTACCGTCAGCTCTCGAAGTCTCATCGTTCCCGTCTGCATTGGCGTGTCCTCCGTGTGTGCGTGTTGCGGTTCCTTCGCGACGTCAGGAACCCGACAGGCACATCGAGAGGA
>JAYVMG010000611.1:0-6154 GCA_043759095.1 Acidobacteriota bacterium
AGCACCACCAGCACGAGCACCATGCCGCGCAGCAGGTTGCGCTCCACGGTCTTGGTCGTCTCCGCAATCAGTTCCGTCCGGTCGTAGTACGGGATGATCTTCACGTCCGGCGGCAGCACGCTCTTGTTGAGCGTCGCGGTGAGCTCCTGCACCTTCTTCAGGATCACCTGGGCCTGCTCGCCGACACGCATCAGGATGACGCCCTCGACCGCGTCGTTCTGCTTCATGTAGCCGAACTGTCCGAGCCGCGGCGCCGATCCGATCGCCACCGTGCCGACGTCGTTCACCGTCACGGGAATGCCCGAGTGCGCGGCGATCACGATGTGGCCGATGTCCTCGAGCGACTTCACCAGGCCAAGACCGCGCACGTAGTAGAACTGCCCGCCCTGCGAGAAGAACCCGCCGCCGGCGTTCGCGTTGTTGTTCGCGAGCTGCTGCACAATCTGCGGAACGGTGACCCCGTACGACATCAGCCGGTGCGGATCGATCTGCACCTGGTACTGCATCGTCTCGCCGCCGAGGCTGGAGTCGGCGGCGACGCCCTGGATGGCGCGGTAGCGCCGCTCGAGCACCCAGTCCTCGAGAATCTTCAGCTCCTGGGCGGATCGGTCCGGGCTCTGCAGCACGTACCGGTAGATCAGGCCGCTCGGGCTGAAGAGCGGCGATATGCCGGGGGTCACGCCACCCGGTACATGTGCGTCCGCGATCCGTTCGAACGCCTGCTCGCGGGCGAAGTACGGATCGGTGTCGTACTGGAAATTCATCGTGACCGACGAGAGTCCGTACAGCGAGATCGAACGCAGCGCGTCGAGCTTCGGGATGCCGTTCATCTCGACCTCGAGCGGGATGGTGATCAGGCGCTCGACTTCTTCCGCGGCATGCCCCGGCCACTGCGACACGATCTGCACCCGTGGCGGCGACAGATCCGGGTAGGCGTCGATCGGCAGGTTCTGGAACGAGATGACGCCCCACACCGCCAGGCACAGCATCGCGACGATGACGATGAATCGCTGCGAGAGCGAGAAGGAAACGATGCGGTTGATCATGGCGTTAAGGCCGGTACGTATTCGCGAACTGTAAGAACACGCTGCCCTGCGAGACCACCGGATCGCCGGCCTTGAGGCCGTCCATCACCTGCGTGTCGTCGCCCTGCTGGCCGCCCAGCTTCACGAGACGCTGCGCAAACGTGCCAGCATCCGTCTGCATGTAGACGAACGGAAAGTTCTGCTCGTCGTAGAGCACGGCGGTGGTCGGGATCACGAGCACGTCGCGCGTCGTCTTGTCGTGGATCACGACGTCGAGGAACAGATCCTTCTTGAGCACGCCGTTGGTGTTCTGCGTGACGATGCGAACCGAGGTCGTGCGCGTCGCCGGATCCAGCAGGTCGCCGATATACGCCACCGTGCCGTGGAACGTCTCGGGGAACGACGCGTTCCGCTCGTCGACCTTGTCGCCGACATGCACCGACGCCAGATCCTTGTCGTACACATGTCCCTGCACCCAGACCGTGGACGTGTTGCTGATCACGAACGCCGCGGTCGTCCCTGCCTGGATGAACTGACCGGGCAGCACGAGCTTTTGCACCACAACGCCGGCCAGCTGTGCGCGCATCACCAGCTCAGGCCGGATCGCCACGTTTTGTTGCTCGGCCTCGGTGATCTCGCTTTGCGTGACGCCATAGATCTTCAGCGCCTGCAGCGCCGTCTGCACGTCCGTCCCGGAGTCGTTGTAGTCGGCCTGCGCGGATTCGAAGTCGCGCGGCGACAGCGCCTTGTGATCGAGCAGATCCTGGCTGCGGGTCAGCACGCGCTGCGCGAGGCTGAACCGGTTCTTCGCCTTGCGATACACCGCGATCGCGTTGGTGATGTCCGCGCTGGCCACGTACAACAGCGGATCGCCTTCCTTCACCCGCGTGCCGGTGTCGACGACGATGCGCGCGATTGGACCGCTGACCTGCGTAATGGCTTGCGTCGTGTGGTCGTTGTCCCAATCGACCGTGCCCGTCGTGCGCACGTCCGCCGACCACGTCGCGGCGCGAACCGCCGCGATCTTCAAATGCGGTAATTGATCGGCAGGCACGGTGAAGTAGGCGGCGCCTGCCTGGGCGGCGGCGCCCGAGGCGGCCGGCGCTGCGGCCGCGGCCTTAGCTACCGCCGCGGGCGGCGCGCTGCTCTGGCACGCTGACCCCGCCAGCGCGACGATGACCGCGATACTCGCGCTTCTCATGGCATGACCTGCCTTCCGACGGCGAAATTGATCTGCTGGACGCTCGTCATGTACGCCGCCAGCGCCTGGCGATACGCCAACTGCGTCGTCCGGTATGTGCGCTCCGCGTCCAGTAAGTCGAGCAACGTGCCGCTGCCCCGCTGGAACACGTAGGTCGTGATGTCGAGCGACTGCTTCGCCTGATTCAGGTAGCCCGACTCGAACAGGCCCAGCACCTTCTGACTGGTCTGGAACGTGGCATACGCGCTGACGACGTCGGTGATGACCCCGGTGCGCGCGCCAGACTCCGCCTCAGCTGCCTGCAGGAGTCCGACCTTCGCGCGCGCGATGTTGCCCTGGTTGCGATCGTGAATCGGGAGTTCCACCGAGATGGAAAACCCAAGCGCGTTCAGCGGCCCGGCGCGGTCATATTCCACACCCCCGGTAATGTCGCGCGCGCGATTGCTGTAGGCGAGCGCCTGCGTGTCTTCGGCAAGCTTGATGCCGCTGCGCGCCGCCCGCAGGTCCGGCCTCGCGTCGAGCGCGTCACGTTTCAGGTCCTCGAGCGCCACGGTGTATTTGGCATAGGCGAGATCGCCCTCGACGTCGAACGTCTCGGCCACACCCTCGAAGCCCACGTTCTGACGCAACGCCGCTTTCGCCAGCACGAGCGCGACTTCGGCCGAGGACACGTCCTGCTCGAACTGCAGCTTCTGCAGCGAAATCTTGAAGAAGTCGGCCTCCGCGAGATCGCCGGCGCGCAGACGCTCGCGGTTCACGTCCACCACGTTTGAAAAATTCTTCAGGTTTTCCTGCGCCAGGTCGAGCGATGATTTCGCGAGTAGGACGTTGATGAATGCCTGCGACGTCTGAAAGATCAGCTGACGCCCTGCATCGGCGGTCGTCTTCGCCGTCACGTCCGTGGAGTCGCGGGCGACGAGTGTCCGTTTCTCGCGCTTGCCGCCGCGCTCGAAGAGATAGCTGACCGACTCGACGAAGTTCTGGTTGTTGGTCAGGTTGTCCCAACTGAACAGATCGGTCGGCGCGAAGATTGGAAAGTTCTCGTTGGTCGACGTGAACACCGGATTCGGTTTCAACGCCGCGGTGATTTCGTCGGCTTTCGAGAGGTCCACGTTCAGGCGCTGCGCGCGGAGCAGATGGTTGTGCTCGAGCGCCAGGCGCACCGCATCACCCATCGAGATGCGGGTGGACGGCGGCGGCTGCACGGCGACCGCCTGCGCCGCGACCGCAACCGGCACAGCCGACGCGACCAGCACGGCGCCGACGCAGCGTTTCATGGATGACCATGCGCGCATCGAGTTCGACTCCTTCAAGTGACCTGACCAACGGTGGCGCGATGCCATCCGCACACGACGTGCAGTTCAGGCCGCGCGACGACCGCTAAAAATGGATAGCTCCGTCCGCAGACGAAGCCATGAAGGGATCAGGTGCGGGTGGGGGGCGAACGGCCGGTGCTGCGAACGGCGAGGAGCGTACCCGTATCGAGCAGGACGAACGAGGTGGCGGATCCCGTATCGGCCAGCTGCGCAGCGCCCGGGGCGAGCGCGACCTGCGTGTCGGACCCAAGCTGTGTGGACGTGCAGGACGTGCAGTGCTGCGGCGTCTTCAGTTCGCAGGACAGATCGTGATGCTCGAAGGGTGACGCGACCAGGAAAACGGTGTAGATCGCCATCCCGACAAGCGCCAGGCGCCGCGAGAGACGACCGCTCCCCCTTCGAGTCATCTGCATGGATTATACGCTTGGCTTCACGAAGGTCATCGGCCGACCACGACTTTGACCCGCGCCGCGATGCCGCCGAGGTCAGACTCCCCCGCCTGCTGGGACACGCCCGCCGTGCCGAGAATGCCCGACACATGGCTGTACTGCACGTCTCCCGCGATGCCGACCCATCGATGCACACGAAACTCGGCGCCGCCGTTGAGGACAAATCCAGCGTGACGGGTGCTGACATCGTCTCCCGGCTGCGCAAACGACGAGGTCTCCGTGTAGCCGTACGACCCAAACCCGGCCGCGGCGTAGGGACGGACGCTCGGCAGATTCTTCAGACGGAGACGATACCCGCCCGTCACTTCAACCGGCGTGACCGTGGCGGTGAGCGGAATTCCGAGTTGAAACACCTTCCCGAGATTCAGGTACGCCCGCTGGCCCGTCTGCTGAAAGCGCGACGCGGCGATCTCCACGAAGAACGTGTCGTGCACAACCACCTGGACGCCGCCGCCGAATAACGGAAAGAACGCCTTGCCGAACGTGGCGTTGAACGTCTGCGTGGCGGCGAACGATTGCCCGGTCGCCATCGCGAACGGCCGAATCGAAAGTGGAGGCGCGTCCTGCGCCCAGGCGGGCGCCGCGAGCGCGAGACCGATGACGAGGAGCACGGTGGTTTTCACTTCGCCAACCCCAATCCGCGCAGCGCCGCGCGCGCATCCACGAGTCCGAACCCGAACGTGTTGTCGCGCCCCGGCGTACCGAGATCGACGGCGGTCTTTTCCAGAATGTCTTCAATCGCCGCTGGGTCGGTGATCCCCTGCTGCATCAGCATCGCGGCAATGCCGGACACATGCGGCGCCGCCATCGACGTTCCGATGTACCCGATCGTCGCCAGCACGTCGAAGCGCGGCGCGCGGTACTGCGCCGGCGACAGCAGGAACGTGTCGGTAAAGTTGTAGTCGAACGTCTGCTGCCAGACGAACCCGTCCTTGCCAAACCCGCGCTCCGATCCCCCAGGAGCGGACAGCTCAATGTAGGGGCCGGCGCTCGAGTAGTACGCGTGCGCCTTCGCGCGATCGACCGCGGCCACCGACACGACGCCGGAAATGCGCGATGCGATTTCGGCCAGCACACTGGTCGGGTTCGTGCCGTACGGCGGCACGGTGTCTTCGAACTCGTTCCCGGCAGAGACGACGATGAAGCAGCCTTTGCCGACGGCGTAGCGCATGGCCGCTTCGATCACCGGCGCGCAGTCCACCTGATTCGGGTTGGTCCCACAGTTGGACGGACCGGAGCTGCCGAGGCTCATGTTCAGGATCTTCGCGCCGTTGTCCGCCGCATACCGGATGCCGCGCGCGACGTCATCGTCGCTGCCGCCTTCGCTGCTGGCGCCGCCGAACAACACGTCCCAGGTGCTCGCCAGCACTTTCACCGGCATCAGCTTCACGTTGAACGCCACGCCCGCCGTGCCGATGCCGTCGTTGGTCAGCTGACCGATGGTGCCGCTGACGTGTGTGCCGTGTCCCTCGAAGTCGAGCGGCGGGTTGACTCCCGCCGAAATCACGTCATAGGGCGCGACGATACGGCCGGCGTTGCCGGCGCCGACCAGTTGCGGCGCGCCCGAGTACGGAATCGTCACCTTGCCAAGCGCGGGATAGCGAGTCCCAGCCCCGTCCCTGAATGACGGAATCGTCGCCGTGATCGTCGCGTTCTGGTAGGCCATCCCGGTATCGATCACCGCGACCGTAATCGCGGAGCCGGCCAGCGGCTGAATGTCCCACGCCTTTTCCAGATTGACGAGCGGCAGATTCCATTGCAGCGTCGCGTACTGAGGATCGTTGGGGATCAGCGTGGCGTGCACGCGGTACGCGGCCTGCGCGTATTGCACCTCAGCACGGCCCTGCAGCGCCTGCGCGACCACTTCAGGATCCTCGCTCGCATCGAGGCGGACGATGTCGAAGTCCGCATACGACGCGCGGGTCCCGAGCTCGCCGGTGCTGCTTGCCACGCGCAGCGCCGCTTTCCGATCCCCCATGGCCGCCTCGTCGCGGAACTTCACGATGAGGCGATCCGACCGATAGCGCGCGCCGGTCGCGCTCACGCGATCGGTGGACAGCGCGGCCAGCAGGGCCCGCTTCCGCACCATCTGCTCCGACGCCGGCGTGTGGCTTTCGTCGCGGATGACGCCTTCGTCGATCGCTGTCAGGCCCACGTTCTGGA
>JAYVMG010000612.1:0-6148 GCA_043759095.1 Acidobacteriota bacterium
TCGTCGTCGCGCACGAAATGCCGTTCGCGGTCGCAACGATCGTCGTCTGGCCGGGCCCGTTGCCAGTGGCGAACCCGAACGACGTGATGCCGGCGACCGACAGGCTCGTGCTCTGCCACTGCACTGTCGGGGGCGAACTCAAGCCTCCCCCTCCGCCGCCGCTGCCCGACGTCACGGAGAGGTCGCCGGGCGGCGGCGTGCTGAAGGACTCGACCGCGCCGGTCGCGGTCGACCCTCCGGCCAGAAGACCGCCGATCGCGTACACGACATCGCCCACGGCTGCCACGCCGAGCTCGCCGCGGCCCGTCGGCATCGCAGCCATCGCCGCCCAGCCGGTCGGCTGCGGGCCCACGGGTCTGAACATATGCACGCCGGCGCCCGCTCCGCCAATGCCAAATACGAACAGCGCGTTGTTCACGACGGCCGCCGCTGGCGCTCCGCCGGACGACAGCATCGCCGGACCGGAGGTCCAGCTGTTGCTCGCGACGTCGTACAACTCGACCGAACTGTCAGGTCCGCCGGCCGCAACGATCACGCTGTCGCCGTTCAACGCGCCCGCCACATGGAACTTACGCGGCGTCGCCATCGATGTTCTGGCGATCCACAGGTTCGTGGACGGGTCGTACTGCTCCACCACCGAAGATGCCGGACCGGATCCCGATCCTGTTTCTCCGCCAATCGCGTACAGCTTGCCGCCGGCTACGACGAGCGCGAGGTGTGCGCGCGAGGTCGGCATCGGCGCGAGCGAGGTCCACGAATTGGCAGTTGGGTTGTACGCCTGGAGCGCTCCGGTCGCCGCGCCGCCGGACGCATGTCCGCCGGCGACATAGATCATGCCGCCCAGCGCCGCCACTCCCGGACCTTCGACCGAAACTGGAAGCTGCGACACCGTTGACCACGAATCGGCCGTCGGGTTGTACGCCTCGACGGAAACCGGCACCCCGGGGTTGCCTGCACCCATCACGTAGACGATCCCGTTGACGGTCGCCGCTCCGAGCGAGAAGCGTGGCGTCGACAGCGGCGCCTTGGCCGACCAACCGGTAATGTCGACGTTCACAGTGGCGCCGCTCAGCGTGGCTGTGCCGGCGTACCGCGCGGCGGTCCATGACGCGCTCAACGATCCGGTCTGGGCGGCGTCCGACACACACGACAACGTGAGTGCGATCGATGCCGCGGTGACAGTGCCGTCCACCTGAACCTGCCCACCGCTTCCCCATGTCTGGTGTACGACGCCCGATCCGTTCGGGGCAATCGTCTGGCTGATGAACGCGGCGCTGCCCGGAAGGCCGCACGCCGTCAGACTCAACATCGGCGTGAAATGCACCTGCCAGAGCGCATTGCCCGGAACAGATCCGCCGCCGCTGCCGCCACTGCTCGTCGGCAGTATCTGATCCGACCCTTGCGTGAAGTGGCCCATCGCCGTGTATTGCTGCCCTTGACCCTGACTCATCGTCGTTGACGCAGGCGTCACGGCAATGGAGAGCAGCGTCTTGTCGACGGTCACGCTGAAGTTCCGGAAGGTCGTGTTGCCCGCCTTGTCCGTGATCGTGAACGCCTCGCTCGTGGTGCCGTGCGGGAAGGGCGAGCCGCTGGCCAGCCCCTGGGTGCGCACAACGGTATCGACGCCGCTCAGCGAATCGGACGTCGCCAGGTCGAAGGTGACGACTGCGCCGGACGATGACGTCGCGTTGACCGTGACGTTCGACAGATTCGCCGCCGTCGGCTGCGTCTTGTCGAGCTTGATCGTGAGCGCGTGATCCGCTTCGACGTTGCCGTTGTTGTCCCTCGCGTGATAGGTCACCGTCGTGGCGCCCTCGTTGAAGATCGTGAAGGACGTGCTGCTCGTGTTGAACGTTCCGCCGCCGGTCTGCGCGCCGGTCAGTGTGTAGGTGATCGACTGCACGCCCGATGGCGACGCCGCGCCGCCCGAGTCGAACGCGTTGAGGTTCACGTTCACATTGAACCGGTACCAGCCGTTCGCGTTAGGCGAGGGAACGCTGGCATTCGTCGTCGGGGGCGTCGTGTCGCTTGGATTGATCGTGATGACCGTCGCCAGCGACGAGTCGTACGCTTCGTTCACATTGCTCTGCGCCCCGTTGAAGCCATCGATCACGTACAGCCTCGAGTTGGCGACCGCGCCAGACAGGTACGTGCGTGCGAAGGACATCGGCGCCTGCTGCGTCCAGCTGTCGCTGCCGGGATCGTAGCTTTCGTTCGTCGTCAGAGACGCGGTGCCGTATCCCCCGACGACATAGATTTTCCCGTTCATGACCCCAGCCGCAGCCCCAGCGCGAGGAGTCGGCATGGGCGCTCCCGATGTCCAGCTGTTGGTCGCGGGGTTGTACACGTCAACCCGACCAAACGCGGTGGCGCCGGTCGAGCCGCCAATGACGTACAGCCGGCCGTTGACGGCGGCGCCGATCTCGAGGTCGCGGGACATCGGGATGGGAGCGCCGGCCGACCACGTGTTCGTCGCCGGGTCGTAGATTTCAGTGGTATTCGGGTGGTCGCATGGCGGGCACGCCGTGGTGCCGCCGGCGACGTACAGCTTGCCCGCGATGACACCCGCCGCGGCTCCAAACCGCGCCGTCACCATGGGCGTTCCGTTCGACCATGTATTGGTGACCGGGTCGTAGATCTCCAGCGTGGCGGTGGTGCCAATTCTGCAGTCCGACATCACGCAACCGCCGACCACGTACAACTTGCCATTGATCGCGACGGCGTTCGCGAACGCGCGGATGATCGCCGGCGATGCGCCGATCGTCCACGTGTTCGACGACGAATCATAGATGCTCAAGCGGGGAACGAAGCTGCTCTGGTTACCGAAATTATCCTGATCGAACCCCTGGACGTACAGTTTCCCGCCGATCTCCGCGACCGCCGGGGCCACCTTCGCATGCGGATCGGGCGCCATCGGCGTCCACGGAAACACGCTCGTGAACGCCGGATCACTGCTGGTGAACGACGCGGTCGCCGAGTAGCGGCCGGCCGCAACCGGCGCAGATCCGCCGGGCACATAGGAAATGCTGAACGTCCCGGCGACCGGATTGTTCGCCTGGTCTTTGGCGGTCGCCGTGGCCGGATGTGGGTTGCCGTCCGCGGTGAACGTTCCACCGTTCACGAGAATGAACGGACGCGCCGGGTTGACGATGACGTCGAAGGTTCCGGTCGCCGTGTTCCCGGCGATATCGACGGCGGCCGCCGTCACCGTGGTTGTCCCAATCGGGAAGGTGCTGCCGCTGGCCGGGCTGGTGCTGAGTGACGCTACTCCGCTGGTCGCATCCGTGGCGGTCGGCGTAAATGTGACGACAGCGCCAGACGGCGATGTCGCGTTGACCGTCATGTTCGCGGGCACGGTCAGGGCCGGCGCCGTCTTGTCGAGTCGAATGACGATCGTCCTGTCACCCTCGATGTTCCCGGCAACGTCGCGGGCATGGTAATTCACGGTGGTCGTGCCTTCCGCAACGACGAAGAGTGATGTCGTGGCAGCCGCGACGGAACCACCGATCGTCGGCCCGCCGGTCAGCGTAGAGGCATAGAAAAGATTTTGTACACCCGAGCCGCCCGGATTATCCGTGGCCGTCAACGTCACGGTCACATTCGCTTTGTTCCAGCTTGCAGCGTTCGCGGCTGGCGACACGACCGCCGTCGTTGTGGGCGTCGTCGTGTCGGGTGAAACGACTGTGAGTACGGTATTGCCGCTCACGCTCCCGGATGTCGCCGTGATGGTGGAGATCCCAGCCGTCGCACCGGCAGCGGCTAGTCCGGTCGCACCGACGGTCGCGACCGATGTGTTACTGCTCGCCCAGGTCAGACCGTCACCTGGCGTGAAAGCCTCGTTTGTCGCGAAAGCGGTGTCGCCGGCATAGCCACCCACAGCGTAGAGGAGACCGTTCAGCAGACCGGCCCTCAGGTCAACGCGTGCGGTAGACAATGGAGCTTGGGTTGTCCAGCTGTCAGTGGCAGGGTTGTAGACCTCCACCGTGGAAAGCGCCGTGCATGCGGGAGCACAGCCCGAAGTTCCCCCCACGGCGTAGAGGAGGCCGTTCACCACCCCGACACTCAGGGCTGCCCGTGGCGTCGGCATCGAAGCCTTGGTGGTCCAGCTGTCTGTCGCCGGGTCGTAGGCCTCCACTGTGGCGAACATGCCCCCGCTAGTCCTTCCGCCCACGACATAGAGGATGCCATTCACGACGCCGCCAGCAGGATGGTACCGACCGGTAGGCATCGGGGCTTTCGTGATCCAGGTGTTGGTGGCCGGGTTGTAAACCTCGAGCGTGGATAGAGCCTCCCAAGCGGCGTTCGAGCCTCCGGCGACATACAGGAGACCGTTCATCACCGCGCCGACAGGGTTTCCTCCCCTAGCCGTCGGCATGGAGGCCTTTGTCGACCATGTGTCAGTCGTAGGGTCATATGCCGTTAGCGAGGCGATGTTGACGCAGCAGTCCGTGCCCCCTGCGAGGTAGAGGATGCCATTGATCACTCCGAAGGCCGCCGAAGTCTGGGGGACCGGTTTGAAATTCTTCGAGGCCCAAGTATTGGTGGCGGGGTTATACGCCTCCACCGTCGTGACGTGGCCGCCGAGGCTGGGGTTGTAGCCGCCTACGGTGTAAAGAATATTGTTTATCACGCCAACAGCTGATGACCACCGTGCAGTGGGCATCGGCGCCCTGGCGGCCCAGGCACCCTCGAAAGTCAAGAGCTTCGCGGTCCCATCGCCGAACGTCCCCGTCGCGGTGAACTGCTGCGTCTGGCTGACGTTGATTGAAGGATTCGACGGGGTCACGGCGATGGAGGTCAGTGTTGCCTGGGGTACGGGTGCGAACACTTCTAACGCCGAAACGTAACTGCCGTTCCAGCCGCCCACCACATACAGTTTATTGTTTACTTCATCGGCAGCGACTCCGAGCGCGTGCCGACCCGTCGGCATCGGATCGAAATTCGTACTCCAGGAATCTGTCGCGGCGTCATACGCAAACACTCTGCGCTCAGGACTCGGCCCAGCGCCGATGGAGAACAGTCTTCCTCCCAGCACAACGCCCTCGCCATTTCCAGTGAACGGCATCGGAGCGCCTGTGGACCAACTATCGATCGCCGGATCGTACACGTGCAACGCTGTGAGAGCACCACCGGCATTGCCGCCGCCAGCAACAAGCAATTTTCCGTTAATGGCGCCGACCAGAGCTCCAGAACGGGCGATGGGCATCGACGCTTTGGTCGCCCACGTGTTGCTCGCCGGATCGTACACTTCCAAACGATTCAGATAGGTGGAACTACCGATACTGTACCCGCCGACCGCATAAATTTTTCCGTCGATGGCAGCAGCACTCAAACCGTAGCGAGCACCCAGAGGCATCGATGCAAGACTGGTCCATGTGTTCAACGCGGGGTCATAGCGGTACAGTGTGGCTCGATCGCCGCTGCCGCCGGTATCGCCACCGACAACATAAATCTTTCCGTCGAGAACCGCTGTGCCGAAATATTGACGCAAGTTATAGCCGGTGTCGGCAGGTAAGGGTGCTCCGGTAGTCCAGGTGTTGTTTGTCGGATCATAAATTCCGAGTCGCGGCGTGGCAAAACCGGAAATGGCGTAAAACTTTCCACCCACAAACGCTCCTCCCAGACCGTAACTGGCGGAAGGAATCGGCGCTTTGGTCGTCCAGGTGCCCTGGGCAAAGGCTTCAACGGGAAGAAAAAATCCTGTTAGGGCGAGAAGTACTACTGCCCCGAGGCGAATCGTTCGACGTTTCATGAGAACTCCTTCAACACGGCCCTGAACCCGAGGTTTATGGGAAAGCGGTAACAGTGGAGCGTTGTTCGAGCCACGATCGGATCCCGAGCTTCCGGTACAGAGGCGACGTGGCGACCTCTTAAAACTTGTAGCTGAAGCCCAGCGAGAGGACCGGAATGATCTTGAGCACCGACAGGTCACTGTTGATGTTGTTCTGTTCCCTTGTGACGTCGGCCTGGAGTGTCGGATCGGTCGCGATATTCCGGCAGTTCGTGCCGTTCTGATTGCACGCACTGCCACCGAGGATCAAGGTCGAGGTCGGCGCCCTCGAATACACCACGCCCAGCTCGAACGGAATGCTCCAGCGTCTGTTCCCGTGAGGCACGATGTTGCCCCAGCCAATGAGCAGGCTTGGGG
>JAYVMG010000613.1:0-6138 GCA_043759095.1 Acidobacteriota bacterium
AGAACTGATCATTGTCGGTGCGTCGCGCGGCGCGGCTGACGATCTCGCGCGCGCGATCGCGCGCCAGTCGGGATCCACGTTCGGCATCACGCGATTCAGCCTGACGGAGCTTGCTGCACGGTCAGCCGCCGCAGGGCAGGCGGGCGGCCGCCGCATGCCCTGCACCCAGGCGGGCGCGGAAGCGATCGCCGCGCGCGCGGTGTTCGACGCGCTGGCCGTGGACGAGTTCGCGTACTTCGAGCCGGTCGCACGGATGCCCGGGTTTCCGAAGGCGCTGGCGCGCACGCTGCACGAGCTGCGGCTGGCCGGAGTGTCCGCCAGCAGGCTGACCGGAGATCTCGCGGCGCTTCTGGCGCGCGTGGATGCGGAACTCCTGCGCGCCGGTGTCGACGATCGCGCAGCGCTGTTTCGTCTGGCTGCGGACGCGTGCCGGGCCGGGCTCGTGCGGTGGGCTCAGCTCCCGATCCTGCTGCTCGATGTGCCGCTCGACTCACGCGCTGAGCAGGACTTCGCGGCGGCGCTGATCGCGCGCTCGCCGGACGTGCTCGCCACCGTTCCCGACGGCGACAGCGTCGCGCTCGATGCGCTGGTCGCTCTTGGCGGCGTGGTCGAGAACCGCGACGTGTCAGACGTGAGACGTGAAACTTCAGACTTGGCCTGTCTGCGCCGGTATGTCTTTCAGACCGAGCGCCCGCCGATTCGGGAGCGCGCGGGCGACGTCGTTCTGTTCTCCGCGCCTGGCGAAGGGCGTGAGGCGGTGGAGATCGTGCGCCGGGTGCTGGACGAAGCGGCTCGCGGCGTGCCCTTCGATGAGATGGCGGTGTTTCTGCGCACGCCGCAGCAGTATCTCGGGCTCCTCGAGCACGCGTGCGCGCGCGGGGACGTGCCGGTGTATTTCGATCGCGGCACACGGCGCCCCGATCCCGCCGGCCGTGCATTCGTTGCGCTGCTGTCCTGCGGCGTCGACGGGCTGTCCGCGAAACGCTTCGACGAATATCTGTCGCTCGGCCAGGTGCCTGAGGTCAGCGGTGCGCGTACGACTGATGCGTCGCGCGACGACGTTCCGACGTGGCCAGCCGATGAGGTGTACGCGGACTCCGACATGGCGCGCGGCATGAGCCCGACGTCCGACGAATTGGCCGACAACATCGATCCGGACGCGCCCGCGATCGACTCAGACGATGAGGCTGTGGTTGCGGGTACGTTGCGTGCGCCGTGGAAGTGGGAAGAGCTGATCGTCGAGTCGGCCGTCGTCGGCGGACGCACGCGCGAAGAAGGGAAGGCGCGGTGGCGCCGCCGGCTCGACGGCCTGGCCGCCGACTTCGGCTATCGGATCGATGAGCTGAGGCGAGACGAGCCCGACTCGGCGCGCATCCCGCGATTCGAGCGCGATCTCAGGAATCTCGAGCATCTGCGGCAGTTCGCGTTGCCGATCATCGACGAGTTGGCGGAGTGGCCCGAACACGGAACCTGGGGTGAATGGATCGAGCGCTTCAGCGCGCTGGCGCGGCTCGCGTTGCGCCGGCCGACGCGCGTGCTGCAGACGCTCGCGGACCTGCGGCCGATGGCCGATGTGGGACCGGTCACGCTCGAAGAGGCGCGCGACGTGCTGCACGACCGTCTCGTCACGCTCGACTGGGAGCCGCCGGCGCGGCGCTACGGCCGGCTCTTCGTCGGCACACCGCATCAGGCGCGCGGGCGATCCTTCCGCGTGGTCTTCGCGCCGGGGCTGGCCGAGCGCGTCGTGCCGCAGCGGCCGCGTGAGGATCCGCTGCTGCTGGACGAGGCGCGTCACGCGCTCGATCCGGCGCTCGTCAGACAGGACGAACGCGGCAGCGCCGAGCGCCTGCTGCTGAAGATCGCCATTGGCGCCGCCAGCGACCGGCTCTACCTGTCGTATCCGCGGCTGGACGTCAGCGAGACACGGCCGCGCGTGCCGTCGTTCTACGCGCTCGACGTCGTTCGCGCGATCACCGGTCGGGTGCCGAACCACAGCGTGCTGGAATCCGATGCAGCGAAGGAAGGTGGCGCGAGCCTCGCGTGGCCCGCGCCGAAGGATCCTGATCAGGCGATCGACGATCTCGAGCACGACCTGGCGACGTTGAAGCCGCTCCTCGACACGCGCGATCCCGCGTCGGTCAAGGGACACGCGCACTATCTGCTGGAGCTCAACGAATCGCTGCGGCGGTCGGTCATCAGCCGCTGGGCGCGCGGACGCGGCGCCTGGTCGCCGAGTGACGGGCTCGTTCGAGTTGTGCCGGGGACGCAGGCGGCGCTGGCCGCGCAGCGTCTCGGGACGCGTGCGTATTCGCTATCGGCGCTGCAGCGGTTCACGGCCTGTCCGTACCAGTTTCTGCTCGCCACCATCTATCGTCTCGAGCCGTGGGACGAGCCGGAACCACTGGTGCGGATGGACCCGTTGACGCGCGGCAGCCTGTTTCACAAAGCCCAGGCGGAGTTCTATCGCGCGCTCGAAGCCGATGGCGCGCTGCCGGTCACGCGGGACTCCCTGGCCTCTGCGGCAGCCACGCTCGACGTCGTGCTCGATCGCGTGGCGGGCGAGTACGCCGAAACGCTCGCGCCGGCGATCGAACGCGTGTGGCGCGACGAGGTGGACGAACTGCGGCGCGATCTCGGGATCTGGGTCCAGAAGCTTGCGGATGATCAGGCGTGGCAGCCGAAGTATTTCGAGTTCAGCTTCGGTCTGAACGACACGGGACGCGATCCGAGGAGCCTCCCTGATCCGGTCCTCGTCGACGGCCGGTTCGTGCTGCGTGGATCGGTCGATCTCATCGAGCATCGCGCCGACTTCGATCTGCTTCGGATCACCGACCACAAGACGGGGAAGAATCGATCCAACCCCGATCTGGTCGTCGGCGGCGGGGGCACGCTGCAGCCGATTCTGTACAGCCTCGCGATCGAGCAGGGCCTCGGGAAGAAAGTGTTTTCCGGGCGCCTGTTCTACGCGACGACGGTCGGCGGTTTCGTGGAGCACGAGATCCCGATCAACGACTACACGCGCGGCCAGGGATTACAGGTGCTGGAGATCATCGATCGCGCTGTTGCAGGCGGATTCCTGGCGGCTGCGCCGGCGGAGCGCGCCTGCACCTGGTGTGATTTCCGTCCGGTGTGTGGTCCCCGCGAAGCCGAACGCACGAAGCGCAAAGCGCGCGAGCACCTTGCGGATCTCGATGCGCTGAGGTCGATGCGGTGAGGACAACGATTTACCACGGTGGAAACCGGGGACACGGAGGTTCAGGTCGGTGGTGGAGAGCGTGATGCAGGACGCGGAGGCGCGGCGCGCGATCGCGAACGATCTCGACGATACGTTGATCGTCGAGGCGGCCGCCGGGACCGGCAAGACGACGGAGCTGGTGAACCGCATCCTGCGTGTGCTCGCGACCGGTCGCGCGACCATGGGCGAGATCGTCGCCGTCACGTTCACGGAGAAGGCGGCTGGCGAGCTGAAGCTGCGGCTGCGCGAAAAACTCGAGCAGGACCGCGCCGACGCTGCCGAGGCCGCGGACGACGTCGTGAGTGTGCGGCTGGAACTGGCGCTCGAGAAACTCGAGGAAGCGCACGTCAACACCATCCACGGGTTTTGCGCCGAGCTGTTGCGCGAGCGGCCGGTCGAGGCGCGCGTCGATCCGATGTTCGCGGTGTTGACTGAGCCGCAGGCGGACCGCGTCTATACGCGCGCGTTCCGCGCCTGGCTCCAGGAAGTGCTGAAGAGTCCACCCGATGGCGTGCGCCGTGCGCTGCGGCGGACGAGCGGCGCGTTCGATGCCGGCGGGCCGATCGATCGTCTGCGCAGCGCCGGCCGAAGCCTCGCCGAGGCGCGCGACTTTCCCCGCGCGTGGGATCGGCCACCGTTTGACCGCAGCGGCGAGATCGATCGCCTTGTTGCGGCGCTGCATCAGTTCGCCGCGCTCGCCTCGTCGCCGTTGTCCACGCGCGATAACCTGTTCAACGACACTGACGGTGCGCGCCGGCTGAGCCGGCAGATTCAGCTGGAACAGTCGTTTGGCCAGCGTGATCTCGACGGGTGGGAGGCGCGGCTGGTGGACCTGACGCGCGATCGCAACTTCTCGCGTCCGCGAAAAGGCAGCAGCTACAAGTTCAGCAAGGACGTCAGTCGCACGGACGTCCTCACGGCGCGCGAGGCGCTGTTCAACGATCTGCAGCAGTTTCGGAAAGACGCGGATGCGGACCTGGCCGCCTGCCTTCAACAGGAACTCGCGGGCGCGACCGAGCGCTATCAGGAGCTCAAGCGATCCGCCGGCGCGCTCGACTTCACGGACCTGCTGGCCCGTGCTCGAGATCTGATCCAGACCAACGCCGGCGTCCGTGCGCACCTGCAGGGCAAGTTCAGGAACATCTTCGTGGACGAGTTCCAGGACACGGATCCGATTCAGGCGGACATCCTCCTGCTGCTGGCGGACGACGTCCGCGGCAAGCTGTTCATCGTCGGCGATCCGAAGCAGGCGATTTACCGGTTCCGCGGCACCGATGTCGGCACGTACTGGCAAGTGCGCGACGATCTCGCCGCGCGCGGTGGACGCGTGCTGCAGCTGACGACGAGCTATCGCAGCGTCCCGGCGATCCAACGGTTCGTCAACGCCGCGTTTGCGCCGGAGATGACCGGCAACGTGGACACGCGACAGGCGGAATACGTGGCGCTCTCGCCTTCGCGTTCTGCGGACGACTCGCAGCCCGCCATCGTGGCGTTGCCGGTGCCGACGCCGTACGGGCGCGGCGGATTCGGTGTGCTCAGGGCCTCGGCCAAGGCGATCGAGGGTTCACTGCCGGATGCGGTCGGCGCGTACGTCGCGTGGCTCACGGAAAAAAGCGGCTGGATGGTGTCGGAGAAGCAGGCGGATGGCCCGGAGATTCGTGTGCCGCTGCAGGCGCGCCACATCGCGGTGCTGTTTCGCCGCTTCGTCAGTTTCGGCGAGGACGTCACCCGCCCCTACGTCGATGCCCTCGAGGCGCGCGGCGTGCCGCATCTACTTGTGGGCGGCAAGGCATTTCACGGACGCGAGGAAGTGGAAACCGTTCGCGCGGCGCTCGCCGCGATCGAGTGGCCGGACGATGAGCTGTCGGTGTTCGCGACGCTGAAGGGATCGCTCTTCGCGATCGACGACGAGCACCTGCTCGAGTTCCGCCATCGGTTCGGCACGTTCCATCCGTTCCGGATTCCGAAGGCGCTGGGCGGGAACAGCGGCGCAGAACTGGCGCTGACGGGTGAACCGTCGGCGCACCTGCTGCCGATTGCCAAGGCGCTGCGCGTGCTGCGTCAGCTGCACCGCGGACGCAACTATCGTCCGGTGGCCGACACGATCGGCCGTCTGCTCGCGGAGACGCGCGCGCACGTCGGCTTCATCCTGCGGCCCGCCGGCGAACAGGCGCTCGCCAACGTGCTTCACGTTGCAGAACTCGCGCGGCAGTACGAGGCGTTGGGTGGGATTTCGTTTCGCGGCTTCATCGACGAACTGCGCACGGCCGCGGCGAGCGAAGCCGCGGAGGCGCCGATTCTCGAAGAGGGCAGCGACGGCGTCCGGCTGATGACCGTGCACAAGGCCAAGGGGCTCGAGTTTCCAGTGGTCATCCTCGCCGACCTCACCTGCAACATGAACCGCAACGAGGCGAGCCGTTACCTCGACGCCTCGAGCGGATTGTGCGCGATGAAGATCGGTGGATGGGCGCCACACGAGCTGCACGTGCACGGCGCAGCGGAAGTCGCGCGGGATCAGGCCGAGGGCGTCCGCCTCGCCTACGTGGCGGCGACGCGCGCACGCGACCTGCTCGTGATTCCCGCGCTGGGCGACGATACGTGGGAGGGCGGCTGGTGTGCGCCGCTTAATCGCGCGCTGTATCCGCCGGTGGCATCGCGCCGCACGGCGGAGCGCGGGCCAGCGTGCCCGGCATTCACGTCGAAGGATTCCGTACTGCAGCGTCCCAACGACGAACCGGCCGGCAACAGCACCGTGTGTCCGGGGCTGCACACGTTTGACGCCGGCCTTGGCTCGCCGAAGCCGGGCGAAGGCGGCTACTCGGTCGTCTGGTGGGATCCCCGTGCGCTCGCACTCGGCGAGAAGCCGACCTTCGGCGTGCGTCGCGATGATCTGATCGTGAAAG
>JAYVMG010000614.1:0-15725 GCA_043759095.1 Acidobacteriota bacterium
GTATCCGGATACGTCACGCGGAGCACCGGCGCATCGAGGGCGTCGAACTTCTCTTCCATGATGACGGCCGACAGCTCGGCGCCGAGGCCCAGGGTCTTCACGTCTTCGTGAACCACCAGCACGCGATTGGTCTTGTCGAGCGATGCGAAGATCGCCGCCTTATCGAACGGCATCAAGGTGCGCAGATCGATCACCTCCACCTCCACGCCTTCCTTCGCGAGCCGGTCGGCGGCCTCCAGCGACGGCGTCACCATCGCACCGTAGGTGAGCAGCGTCGCATCGGCGCCCTCGCGTCGCGTGGCCGCCACGCCGATCGGCACGATCTCGTCGCCCTCTGGCACCGGCCCCTTCGCGCGACGATACAGATACTTGTGTTCGAGGAACACGACCGGGTTGTCGTCTCGAATCGCCGCTTTCAGCAGACCCTTCGCATCGTACGCCGTCGACGGCGCCACGACCTTCAGTCCCGGCCGGTGAATGAACCACGCTTCGGGATTCTGCGAGTGATACAGGCCGCCGCCGACGTTGCCGCCGCTTGGCGCGCGCACCACGATCGGCACCGACGCGCGGCCGCCGTAGCGGTAGCGCAGCGTCGCCGCCTGATTCACAATCTGATCGAACCCGCACGAAATGAAGTCGGCGAACTGCATCTCCGCCACGGGGCGGTAGCCGCGCAGCGCCGCGCCAATACTGACGCCGATGATCGCCGACTCCGAGATCGGCGTGTCGACGACGCGCATCTCGCCGAACTCGTCGTAAAGACCCTGCGTCACGCCGAACGCGCCGCCGTACGGGCCCACGTCCTCGCCAAGGACAAAGACCTTCGGATCGCGGCGCATTTCCTCAGTGAGCGCCTCGCGAATCGCCTCCAGATATGACAGCTCTTTGCTCATGCGATCACATCTCCACCACAGAGGACATGGGGGACATAGGGACACAAATCTTCTCGTACAAGATTTGACCTCCTGTCCTCCGTGGTGGAGCGCTTACGCATATAGATCCGTCACGGCTTCTTCCGGACTCGGATCTGGAGCGTTCAGCGCGAACTCCACGGCGTCGTCGATCGTCGCCGTGATGCGCTCCTCGACGGCCTTCTGCTTCTCATCGTCCAGCACGTGGCGGGCGCGGAGATAGGTGGTGAACGTCGGAATCGGGTCGCGGCTCTTCCACATCGCGAGTTCTTCGTCGGTGCGATAGAACGCCTTGTCGTGCTCCGAGTGCCCGTGCCAGCGGTACGTCTTGCACTCGATAAGGGTCGGGCCGTCGCCGGCGCGCGCGCGGGCGATCGCGCCAAGCGACGCTTGATACACCGCCAGGACGTCGTTGCCGTTGATCGCGACGCCGTCGAAGCCGTACCCTTCCGCGCGAATCGCCACGTCGTCGATCGCCATGCTCTTTTCGAGCGGCACCGAGTACGCGTACTGGTTGTTTTCACAGATGAAGACGATGGGCAACTGCTGGACGCCGGCGAAATTCAAGGCCTCGTGAAAGTCGCCGGTGTTGCTCGCGCCCTCGCCGAAGTAGGCGACGACCACGTTGTCGGCCTTCTCCATCTTGAAGGTGAAGCCGAGCCCGGCGGCGACCGGGAGGTTCGCGCCAAGCATACTCGTGTTCCCGAAGATGCCGAGTTCGGTCACGCCGCTGTGCAGCGCTGAATCGCGCCCTTTCGACAGACCTGTGGTCTTCGCGAACATCTGAGACATCATCACGCGCGCCTCGACGCCTTTCATCAGAAAGGATCCGAGGTCGCGGTGCAGCGGGCAGATGAAGTCCTCTTTACGCAGCCCGAAGCAGGTGCCGACGATGATCGCTTCCTGGCCGATGCCCGTGTAGACGCCGCTCCGGACCTTGCCCTGCTTGACGAGAATGCTGAGGCGCTCGTCGAAAGCGCGGATCAGCTTCAGCCAGTAGAACATCTCGAGCAACTGCTCGGGAGCGAGCTTGAATTTCGTCCGTTTAATCGGGGGCATCACGAATCTGGTAATTGAGCAATCTGGTGATCGGGCAATTGATTGCCGGATGGCTCAATCCGATGACCAGATTACCCGATTACTAGATTACCCGATCCCGACGATCCGTTCGGCTGCGTCCACCGCCTCTGGCCAGAGCCCTGTGCCGCGCTCACTGCGCAGGATGGCAATCACCTGCTCCGGCGGAAGCTTGGCGCGGTAGGGGCGATCGGCCGACAGCGCATCCAGATGGTCAGCCGTGCATAGGATGCGGGCCGACGGCGACAGTTGGCCGGCCGACAGATTCCGGAAATAGCCGCGGCCGTCCAGCCGTTCGTGATGCGCGCTGGCGTCGAAGGCCAGCTCACCGAACACCGGGACGCGCTCCAGGATTTGATATGTGTAGTACGGGTGCAGCTTCACGACTTCCCACTCGCGGGGCGTCAGCGCGCCCGGTTTGTCGAGGATGCGGTTCGGCACGCTCAGCTTGCCGATGTCGTGCAGCAGCGCCGCCCGCCGGAGCCGCACGATCGTCGGTTCGTCCAGCCCCAGATCGCGGCCGATGGACACGGCAAAATCAGCCACCCGCTCGGAATGGTGATACGTGTACGGTGACTTCGCGTCGATCACCCACGCGAACGCCGCCGCGATGTCGTTCAGCCGCTGCTCGTCGGCCACGATCTCGCGTCCTTCCGGTTCCACCGCCGCCACGGTGCTGTCGAGCGCCGGCGATCCGCACGCGTCCCACAGATCGTCCTCGCCACACACGCTCACGAACGCGTCGACGACGTCGGGGTCGAACCAGCTGCCGCGCCGCTGGCGCACCACAGTGGCCGCGCTCGAGGGATTCTTCTCACTCGCGAAAATCTCCGCCACCTGCGCCAGCCCGACGATGCGCGCGAGCACCGGAATGCTGTCGCGGCGAAGCCCGTCGGGATAGCCGCCGCCATCCCAATGCTCATCCATGCAGCGAATCGCCTGCGCGGTCGGCTGCGAGAAGCCGAGCGTGCGCGCGATTTCCGCGCCGCGATCGCAGCGCACTTCGAACAGGGTGCGGCGGCTCGCCGGCCCTTTGGCCGCCAGCACCGCGAGGCGGCGCACCCGCTCGAAGAGCTTGCCTTCCGGCTCCGCGTAGTCGAGGACGTATGCGATCTGCTCGCGCAGCTTGCGCCAGTCGCGCAGCCAGACACCCCGCTTGGCGACCTGGTCGTCGCCGCCGAACAACTGAAACACGCGCGCCGAGTTGCTGGAGCAGCCGGCGTCCTTCAGCAGCAGCGCATAGAACAGGTCTGATTGATCGTCGGGTGACAGGCCCATGGCGCGGCCGATCCGCATCCCGATGAGGCAGCTGCGCGACGCGTGGCCGCGCGGGTGCCCCTCGGTCAGGTCCAGGGCATATGAGAGGCTGGACAGGATCGACGAGAGCTTGACCGTCGTGGCAGTTTCGACACCCATCCCGTTGCCGTGCAGATCTAGCACATCCGAGACAACGGACACGACGGGAAAACGGATTGGGGAGGCCGACAGAGGGAGACGGGGGACACGGTTGTCTCTGTCGTCTTCGCTTCCTAGATGAAGCCGATGCCGCTTTTGCGGAAATTCCCGCCGAGCAGCTTCGTGGAGTCGGTCGCCAGCCAGTTGTCGATGACCTGAGCGTAGACCGAACGGAAGTCCGTCTCGAAGGCGACGTCGCCCGCGTTGTTTTCGAGCGTGGGGTTTTTCGTGTCCAGGTTCAGGTTCGGCGCAGTGCCGTACAGCCCGCCGTTCACCTTGCCGCCCATCGCAAACATCACCGACGCAGCGCCGTGATCGGTGCCGTTGCTGCCGTTTTCGCTGATGCGGCGGCCGAACTCCGAAAAGGTGACAATCAGCGTGTCGTCGAGCAGTCCCTGATTTTTGAGGTCGCTGTAGAAGGCCAGCAGGCCGTCGCCAAGCGTGCCCATCAGGTTGTAGTAGGCCCCGCCGGTCGCGTTCACGTTCTGCGCCGAGTGCGTGTCGAACCCGCCGGTCGTGACGTAGAACACCTTCGTGCCGATGCCGCGCACCATCGCGCCCGCCACGGCCTTCAGCGCCTGGGCGAATCCGTTGTTGGCCACGTAGTTCGCCGCGCCCGTCAGCGTGCCGGTGTACGTCGCGACGGTCGCGACGCGATCCAGCGTCGCCAGCGCGGACTGCGACGTGCCGTACACGAACGCGAGTTCCGGACGGCCCACCGGCACATGCGAGGCGATGCGCACCGCTGTTGAACGTTCGATGGTCGCCTCGGTTCCGCTGTTCGGGCTCGAGAACGAGTAGCCCGACGGACTCGCGATCGCCGGCACCGCGGTTCTGCCCTGCAGCACGTGCGGCAGGTTCGCCGTGGTGTTCCAGCCGACCAGCGGGTCGAGCGGCGACGGCAGCGAGTCCAGATACCGGCCGACCCAGCCGAATTCCGTCGAATTGTTCGGATCGCCCGTGGACCAGATGTCCGTGCCGAGGAAGTGCGAGCGCGACTGGTTCGGGTACCCGGTTCGCTGAATGAACGCGAGCTTGCCCTGATCGAAAATCGTTTTCAAGCCGGTCAGACGCGGATGCAGGCCGAGCGCCACGTTCGACGAATCGGCGCCGACTTGCAACACCCGTCCCGCGGGAATCGCCAGCGTCGGCCGGCGGCTCGTATAGAAAGGGTCGTTGTACGGCGCAAGCATACTGAGCGAGTCGTTGCCGCCGCTCAGGTTCAGCACGACGAGATTGCGGACGTGTCCGCTCTGCGCGACCGCGACGTCGGACAGGAACTCCGGCGCCGCATACGTCACCGTAAACGCAGCAATGCCGCCTTTGACGAACTGGCGTCTGGTGACTTTCATATCAGCTGATACTCCGGAAGACTCGCCGAGAGATGAACGAGGCCGGACGCCTTCGTCTGGAGCTGGGCGTCGCTGCCGGTCCAGGCGCCGTTGGCGTGGACGTAGTTCGACAACTCCGTCGCGACACCGGTGTCGAGCGGCGCCGTGGCGATCTGGTCCGCGAAATACGCGAGCATTGTCTCGGGGGTCGCGCCGGCGCCTGCGGTCTTGACCGCCGCGGCCAGGTTGAATTTCTGGTTGGCCGCCAGGGTCGCCGCGAAATTCATCCGCGCGAGCATCGCGCTGGTCGAGAACCACTCCTGCCCGAGACGCCAGCCGCTGACGTCCGGCGGCTCGAACAGAATCTGTCCCATGTTCGCCAGCGGCGTCAGGGCGCTGCCGACTGAAAACCCGTTCCACCCGATGTCCTTGAGCGCGCGAATCACGAACTCGGCCGGCCAGGCGTATCGTGTGAAATACGCGCTCTGGTCCCAGAACTCTGGCGAGAGGAGCACCTCGCGCATCACGGCTTTCATGTCGCCGCTGGTTTGCAGAAACACCGCGCTGACGCGATTCACAAACGTCACGTTCACCGCACCGAACTCGGTGACGAAGAATCGATAGAGCTTGGTCGCAAGGTATCGAGCCGTGTTCGGATGCGCGGCCAGGCCCGTGATGAAGTCGATGCCGTCCTGCTGGCCGGCCGAGGCCGCCCGCGCGGGAATCGTCTTGCCGCCGTCGGGGTACACCGCAAAGCTGAACGTCTTCGCCGTCGTCTCGTGCGAGTTCGCGTTGTAGATGAACTCGTAGCGCTGGGAGCCGTCGGTTGCCGAGCCTGGGCGCGTCAGGTTCCAGCCGGTGAACACGCGCGCCGCGGCGGTCACGTCGGCTTCGGTGTAGTTGCCGACGCCGACCGTGAACAGCTCCATGATCTCGCGGCCGAAGTTCTCCTGCGGACTCGTCTTCGTGTTCGTCCGGCCGTCGAGCCAAACGAGCATCGCGGTGTCCTTCGCGATGTTCAGCAGGATGTCCTTGAAGCTGCCGAGCGCGCTCTCGCGCAGCATCTCGATCTGGCCGCGCACCTGCGCGGAATCCTCCGACGCCTTGGCCGCAAGATAACGGGCGCCCTCAACGCTGCCGAACGTCCCGGCAATCTTGTTGTAGCCCGTCGCGAAATGGTTGTGCCAGAACAGCGTCATCTTCTCTTGCAGAGGACGATTGGTGTGCACCATGCGGAACAACCACCGCTGTCGCGCATCTGCAATCACGGACGCCGGCGAGAAGGCGCCGTTCGTCGTCGTGTTGACGAAGCCCGCTTTCCCGATGAACGAATCGGCCTCGTCGGGCACCGTCTCGTAATTCACGAGCGCATCGACCGCTTGTGCGATTGACATGTTGCCGTACGACAGCAGTTCGTCGGGCCGCGCGCCGAAACCGGCGCGCCGGAGGAGATGTTCGATCTGCGGATCGGGGATTCGGGCCATTTCGTTTCGTTCCGTGTACATCCTAGAGAGCCAGGGTTCGGGCAACAACGTTTTTCTGTTCAGCGCCCCTTTCGTAATCGAGGGGCCGTGGATCGCGGACACATGCTGGAGAACAAAACACGAATATCTCGCGTCATCTGCTGAAATCAGGCCTGGTTTTGCAAAGCCTAGACATTTGGCACACGCGTTCACTAGCCGTCGACGGTTGCGTCCCCGCCCGTTCGTATGGGATAGTGGAGCCGCTCCCACGCGACTCCGCTGCCTGGTTACATGCGCTTTACTTCATCGCCTCTCCGTCCGTTGACCATAGCCGGCAGCGCTGTGCTGCTGCTGGTGCTATCGGTCTGCCATGCCGATGCGGCGCCGCGCCGCGGCACGTCGGGACCGCTGTGCGATCCGCAAACCTCGGTCGCCCGTAAACTTCCGCGCCACCCGAGGTCGTTCGGCGGCCCGCTCAAAGGACCGTCCAGCCATGCGATGGCTGGCCTCTCGGACATCACCGTCCGGATGCGGCGCGGCACGCGCGCCTATCTGGGCGACGGCGTGGCGGCGATTCAGAACGACAGCGCGCCTGCCGGCATCGATACCGAGGACTGCCTGATCCCCTCGCTGCGGCCGCTCGACATCATCGGTTCCCTGGACGTACAGCCTCGCAGCCGCGCCTTCTCCCCGCGGTCGCCTCGCGGCCCTCCGCTTTCGGCCTGACGCTGTTTTTTCCTCTGGTCGTGTGCGGTGTGTCAATTTATTGAGGTGACTGATGCGGGTCGTTCTCGCAGACCTGAAATCGAATCGCGGTTTCGTTAGCAAGGATACGGTTGTCGGCGGATACGGATCACGGCTCGAGCCGTTCACGCGCGTGACGGCGGTGATGGCGTATCTCAAGAAGAAGTTCCACGACGTGCCCAGCGTGCATATGGCCTACATCGCGGCCATCCTGTCGCGCGCGGGTCACGACGTGCTGTGGACGCGCGGCGAAGAAGTTCAGGGCGACGTGGCGCTCGTGCTCTCGTCGCTGGTCGATCACAAGGCCGAGACGGCCTGGGCCGATCGCATGCGCGCCAAGGGCGTCAAGGTCGGCTTCATAGGCATCACGGCGTCGAAGATGCCGGAGCTGTTCGCCGATCACTGCGACTTCATCTTCAACGGCGAGCCGGAAGCGGCGGTCATGCGCCTGGCGCAGGGCATCATCCCGCAGGGCAACGTGATCAGCGAGCAGATCGACGATCTCGATTCGCTGCCGTTCCCGCGCTGGGATCTGGTCACCGAAGATCGCTCGAAGATGGGCTTCAAGTTCTTCACGCGGCCCGTCGGCGGCGGCTATCCGCTGCTCGCCAGCCGCGGCTGCCCGGAGTTCTGCACCTACTGCCCGCACCGGATTCTCGCCGGCTATCGCATGCGCTCGATCGCGAACATCGTGGACGAGATGGAGCGCCTCTGCAGCCAGGTCTCGCGGCCGTACGTCATCTTCCGCGATCCCCTCTTCACCGAGCAGCGCGAGCGCGTGGTCGAACTGTGCGACGAGATCAAGCGCCGCGGGCTGAACCTCACGTTCGAAGCCGAGACGCGTCTCGACCGGCTGGACGTGGATCTGCTGAACCGGCTGTACACCGCCGGCTTCCGCGCGATGAGCTTCGGCGTCGAATCGCTCGACCCGGCGACGCTGAAAAAATCGGGACGCCGGCCGATTCCGGAGAGCCACCAGCGCGAGATCATCGACCACTGCCGCAAGCTCGGCATCGTCACCGCGGCGTTCTACGTGCTCGGCTTCCTGCAGGACGACTGGAATTCGATCGCGGCCACGATCGACTACGCCACCGATCTGGGATCGACGTTCGCGCAGTTCAAGATGCTGACGCCGTACCCGGGCACCCCCATGTTCAAGCAGATCGAGCCACTGCTCGCCGAGACAGACTGGGAAAAGTTCGACGGCTTCACGCCGGTGTTCACGCACCCGAACCTCACAGAACGCGAGTTGAAGTTCCTGCTCGGCGCGGCGTACAAGCGCTTCTACATGCGGCCGTCGTATCTCGCGAACTTCCTGAAAATCCAGAACGGTGCGATCCGCGAATGGGTCAGCCGCATGGATCGCCGCGTGAACGAGCGGCACGCGCGCGAGGAGATCGCCGATATCTCCCGCCCCGTCGCATGCTGACAGCGATCTCGCGCTATGGCGCGCGAGTCCTTCCGATAACCGAAGACCTCGTCGCGGGCTGCAGAGCCCGCGGCGAGTTCATCCAGGGCCCCCAGATAGCAGAGTTCGAAGCCGCGTTCGCAGGCCGCCACGGCCTCGGGCCGGCGCACGCGATCACCGCCGCCTATGGCCGCATCGCGTTCTACTACATGCTCAAGGCCCTCGACCTGCCGCCCGGGTCGGAGATTATCTTTCCGTCGCTGACCTTCTGGGTCGTCCCCGAGCTCGCCCGCGTCGCCGGTCTGACCGTCGTGTTCGCCGATGTCGACCCGAAGACGTTCAACATGGATCTGGACTCGGTCGAGCGGCTGATGACGGACAAGACGCGCGCGATCGTCCCGACCCATCTCTACGGCCTGCCGTGCGACATGGACCGGCTGCTCGCGATCGCCGGCAAACACAACCTGATCGTGCTCGAGGACTGCGCGCATGCACTGGGCGCGACCTACAAGGGTAAGCCGGTCGGCACCTTCGGCGCCGGCGCGCTCTTCAGTTTTCAGACGCTGAAGCCCCTGAACTGCTACGGCGGTGGACTCGCGCTCGTGAGCGACCCGGTCGTGGCCGCTAAGGTTCGCGCGATGGTCGACGCGCTGCCGTGGCCGAGCGAGAAGCGCGTGACCAAGCGGCTGCTGATGGGACGCCTGCAGCGGATCTTCATGAAGCCGTGGGTGTTTTCGATCTCGCTGTTCCCGGTGCTCTGGGTTTCCGCGCTCATCGACGCCAACCCTGACGTGTTCTTCTGGGAAAAGATTCGATCGCTGCACCCGCTACCCGAGCAGTACACGGAACGGTTTCCGAACGTGCAGGCGGCGATCGGCATCGAGGCGCTGAAACACCTCGACGAGTGGACCGCGCAGGCGCAAGCCAACGCGGAATACGTGAACAACGCGCTTGCCGGCATCCCCGGGATCCAACGTCCGCTGACGCCGCCCGATCGCACGCACGCCTATTACCAGTACTGCGTGATCGGACCCGACGGCCCGCAGCGTGACGACCTCGTCGTGCGGTGCGTGCGCCGCGGCATCGACATCGAGACGCTCCACGTGGACGTGCCGCCAGACATGGAGCTGTTCGGCGACGCGACGGCGGAAGCCGACGGCGCACGCCGCGCCGCGCAAGCCTTGCAGATTCCCGTGCACTCGGGCCTGCGCCGCGATCAGATCGAGCGCGTCGCCTCGACCGTCCGCACCGTCCTCGCCGCAGCCGCACGGTAAACTAGCCGTCCGTGCTCGTCTACCTGTCGATTTACATCGCCGCGATTCTCGAGGGAGAGATCTACTACATCGCGATGTGCATCGCCGCCGGCGCCGGCAAGGTGAACTGGGTGGGCGTGTGGATCGCCGGCGCGCTTGGCGGCTCCACGGGCGATCACATCTGGTTTTACCTGCTGCGCGGCCGCATCCACTGGCTCGATCGCTATCCCTGGCTCGCCAGACACCGCGACGCCGTCGTCGATCGCGTGAACGCCAATCAGTCCCTGATGGTGCTGATCAGCCGGTTCCCGCCTGGCCTGCGCATCGCGATTCCCGTGGCGTGCGCGTACGCGGGCGTGTCGCCGCTCCTGTTTTCTGCGCTGAACCTGATCAGCGGCTTCGCGTGGGCTGGGGCGATCATGCTCGTGATCGTCAAGCTCGGCCCCGGCGCGCTCGGCGCATTCGGCGTGGACGCCTGGTGGGTGCCGGCGATTCCCGCGGTCCTGATCTTTCTGTTCTTCCGCTGGCTGAGCAGACCGAAGCGAACGACGTAGCGCGACGGCATTTTCGGCAACGGGGCATCCGACATCTCTTCCGGCATTGAAGGTTCGGCGCCATGCCTTACAGAAACGCGCGATCGAGCGACGTGATGAACTGGATCCCCGACACCACCAGCCGCGACAGGCGGTTGTCGTTGGTGATGAACAGATCAACGCGTGCATGCGCGGCGCATGCGAGCTGGATGGCGTCTGGCGCCTTGATTCGTCGATCCTGCTGTATTTCCGCGTACATCGACGCCACGTCCCGATCGAATGGAATCAGCCGCACGTTGTCCGTGAGAACGCGTTGGTAGGCGGCGGCCAGATCAGCCCGTCGCTCCCTCCTGGGTTTGACCAGGACCTCGCCGAGCGTCAGGCATGACGTGACCAACTGATCATGTCGCTCGAGCATCCGTTGCCGGATGTGTTCGACCTGATCCGCCCGCGGCCCCCGATCCTCGAGGTAGTAGATGAAGAGGTTCGTATCCCAGAACACGAGGCTCATTCCTACTCCTCACGCAGTTGTCGAACATACTCGTCCGCGTCGACATCGGCCCAGATCTCCTTGCCAAGGCCGCGCATTGCCAGAATGGGATCGTCCTTGATGCGCTGCTTCAATGATCGCGCTCCCGCGTAGTCCGAGCGATACCAGTCGAGAAGCGAACGGAATTCAGAAGGTACTCCTGGCGGCTCGGGAACGATCTTGCCGGTTCGGCTTGAATCCTGCGGATCGCCGGCCCTGAACAACCGGCGACGTCCCTTCATCGTCTCGAACAGCATTCGGTACTTGCCTGAATTCGGAGTCACATTCGCCACGCAGTGTTGGGTGACGTGCGCGTAGAGCGTGGTCCTCTGACAAGCGCCCAGCCGCGGTTCGGCCAGCACCCGGTCCACGATCTCCTGGAGTCCGAAATCGGACGATGTGGGATGTTCACGGTGCAGCAGCGCCACCGCTACCCACACTGCATCCGCAACCTTGACCGCGACCTCCGAGGGTGTTTCTGTCTTCATCGAGGTATAATACATTAATACCAGTTATTAATGGTATTGATGTATTATTGCGCCGCGATCGCCGAACGGCGGCCGCGAAGCACGAACTTCTGGATCTTCCCCGTCGCGGTCTTCGGCAGATCCGTCACAGCATTGAAGCTGTGCGGGCACTTGAAGTGCGCCAGATGCTCCCGCATGAACGCGCGCAGCTCCTCCGCGTCCGCCGACGCACCAGCCTTGAAGACGATGAACGCGTGCGGCGCTTCGCCCCATTTCGTGTCCGGCATTCCGACGACCGCGGCTTCCTGGACGGCCGGGTGCCGCAGCAGCACGCCCTCCACTTCCACTGATGAAATGTTCTCGCCACCGCTGATGATCACGTCCTTCAGCCGATCACGGATGTCGACGTAGCCGTCCGGGTGCACCACCGCGGCGTCACCGCTGTGAAAGTACCCGCCGCGCATGGCCACCGCTGTCGCTTCGGGATCGTTGTAGTACCCCTTCATCACCGCGTTGCCGCGGACCGTGATCTCGCCGACGGTGGACCCGTCTCGCGGCACGACGCGGCCTTCGTCATCCACCACGCGCAGTTCACCAGACGTGATCAGTTCAACGCCCTGCCGCGCCTTCATCGCCGCGCGCTCGCCGGCTGACAGCGCCTCGTGCTCCGGCCGGGGCTCGCACACCGTGATGAACGGCGCCGTTTCCGTGAGGCCGTAGATGTGCGTGATCGTCCACCCGAGTTCGCCCTCGATGCGCTCGATCGTCACCGCGGCTGGCGCCGCGCCACCGGTCACGACGCGCACGCCCTTCGGTGCGCCCGCCCGGATCTCGGCCGGCGCATTCGCGATGCCGATCAGCACCGTGGGGGCGGCGCAGAGCATCGACACGCGCTCAGCTCGAATCAGCTCGAATGATTTCGCCGGATCGACCTTGCGCAGACAGACGTGCGCGCCGCCCACCGCCGTCACCGTCCACACGAACGTCCACCCATTGGCGTGAAACATCGGCAGCGTCCACAGATAGCGATCGGTGATCCGCATCGGCATGTGAATCAGCGTGCCGACGATGTTCATGTAGGCGTTGCGATGCGTGATCATCACGCCCTTCGGCCGCGACGTGGTGCCGCTCGTGTAGTTGATCGTCAGCAGGTCGAGTTCGCCAATCTCCGGCTTCGCGAAATCCGCTGACGCCTCGCGCACCAGCGATTCGTAGTCGATCCAGCCGCCCGGCGCATGACCCGCCGCACGGCTGTCGGCGCGAAGGCCGCCCTCCAGCGCTATGAAATGACGCACACCTGGCAGCTGCGGCCGGATCGTGTCGAGGCAGTCGAGGTAATCCTCGTGTGCACAGACGATCGTCGCGCCCGAGTGGTTGATGATGTAGACGAACTCTTCCGGGCTGAGGCGATAATTGACCGGCACCAGGACAGCGCCGATCTGCGGCACAGCGTAGAACGACTCGAGCTGCGCGTGGGTGTTGGGCGCGATGTACGCGACGCGATCGCCCGGCTTCACACCCAGCGTCTGCAGGGCGGACGAGAAGCGATCGCAGCGTTCGAAAAACTGCGCGTACGTGAAGCGAAGCGCCCCGTCGACGAGTGCCTCGCGGTCCGGATACAACGCGCGCGTCCGTCGCGCGAACTCGAGAGGTGTCAGCGCCACTTCCATGGCGCGGATTCTATCTCACGACCGGAAACAACCGGGGAGACTGCGGTTTTTCTTATCGTTTCCCGGCGGAAATAAGGTTCGCGAGAATCTGATACGCGCCGTCGGTGCCGACCGGCAGCTGACGCCACAGCCCGAGAGCGACGTACACCCAGCGGCCCTTGCCGTAGTTCGCCTCGACGAGCGCGCCCGTCTTCACACCCTTGTTGTAGGGGAAGTTATCTTCCATCGTCAAGACGTCGCGGTAGCGCGAGTCCTTGTCCTCGGCGAGGAAATACGTGCCGCGCTCCTGCACCCAGTTCTTCCATGCCGCGTCGCCGATCTCGTTGGGTGTCGTCAGCAACTGGCTGTGCGCCGCCACGGCTTTTACCTCGGCGTTTTCGTCGGTGACGCGGTTCGCGCTCACCTTCGCCGGATACGGCCCGTACTGCGCGTCGTTGAATTCGAACTTGTTGTACTGCACGATCATCGTGCCGCCCTTGAACACGTACTCGAGCAGCCGGCTGTTGTTCGCCCGCAGATCGTCGCGCCGTTCATACGCGCGCACGCCGGTGACGATGGCGTTGAAGCGGGAGAGATCGCCCCAGGCGAGATCCTCAGCGGTCAACAGCTGCACCTTCGCGCCAAGCTGCTCAATGGCGAGCGGCACCTGATCGCCGACACCCATTACGTACCCGATCGTCAGGTCCGACGGCGTGCGCACGTTGATCACTTTTAGCGTGGCGTCCGCTTCGTCGTAGATGTGATAGCGGGTGATGTGCGGATACTCGATCACCTGGAAGCCCCGGTGGTACGCCTCGCCTCCCGACGAGACGATCGCACGAACGTGAAACTCGCCTGCGCCGACGCTGGACGAGGGCTTCAACAGGAAGCGCACCGTCTGCGACTCGTCGGTGCGCGTGAACGTCACCGGCTGCTCTGTAGGCGTGGCGGTCCATCCCTGCGGCAGCTCGAGTGTCACGGACGTCTCGGCGGGGCCCGTCGTGTCGTTGAGCACGGTGACGCGGATTTCGCGTTCGGCAGTCGGCGCGCCACCGGTCGAACGGACGGCCGCCGGGCGCGCACCACGCGCCCCCGGTGTCGTGACTCGTGGCGGCGTCGTGCGAATCGACGAGGCCGGCACAATCGCGACCTGCGGCGTCACGCGGACGGAAAACGCGGGCGCCACCAGCAACTCGGTGCGCTTCTCGCCGCTGAAAATGTCGCCCTCGTAGCGATGCTGAACCGGCAGCCCGGAGATGATTTCTTCACCACCTGGCAGCGTCAGCGTCACCTGAACGTAGAACGGCGACGGCCGCATCGGCAGGCCGAACGGCGCGTCTGCGTCGAACGTATAGCGACCCTCGTCGCCTTTCCGGTGCCAGTACGGTTCACTGACGCGCGCGCGCACCGGCACTGTCAGCGTCGGCTCGCAGTGCGCAACCTGATCCTTCCGCACGCTCGGCATCGACGGCTCTGGCGCGGCGGGGCGCCGATTGGCGCCGGGGAAGGAGAAGCCGCCGCCGGCGAACGCCGTCATCACGCACGCAGCCGCCTGCCCCGAGCCTGTCGACGGGTCGAACCCATCGAATTTCACGTTCTTGATCGCCACCTCACCCGCGCCGCGGTTGGCGACGATGACGTTGACCTTGACTGGTTGACCAGGCACCACGACGCCGTCGTCGGCCAGCGCTTCGACCTTGATGCCGTGCGCGAGGATGATCGCCTGCTGGAACTCGCCTTCCTTCTGGCGGAGGCGGAAGTCGATCTCGTACTCGCCCACGTCACCGATGGCCATTCCGCGAAGCTCGCGGCGCAGCACGCGGACCGCGAACAGTCCGTCGAGCAGCGGCTTCATCGTCGCAGCGTCGTTGACCGTGTCGAAGGCTTTTTGGGCGGCCGAGGTCGCGTTGGCAACCGTGGTCAGGCCGTCCATCAGATCCTTGGGCACGCGCGCGCCGGCGAACCGCGCGAGGCTGGCCAGGCTGCTGTCGACGCCGTCGAAGAGTGCCGTCTCGTCCTTCTGCATCTGCCCGGGCAGCGTGGCCTCGTCGAGCTGATACGTCGCGACCGAGGTGGGTGACGGCAGCGACAGCAACTGCCCCATGCCCTGGCACTTGTGCATGCTGCGTGCTTCGGCGCCGATCTCGTTGTAGGTCTTGCCCAGGAGCTGGTCGTAGACGCCCGAGTTCACGCGCAGCGCCCGGCCGATCACCGGCGCCTCGCCGGGAAACCCGAAGGCGGCGAGGTGATACAGCTTCTTCGGCTGCCACGGACGCAGCCCGTCCTTGATCTGCTCCGGGAATTTCGTCGGGTCGCCGGCAAGCTTGTACGCGTCGCGCGTGATGACGGCCGACGCCATGTGATGCTGGCCGCCCGCGTTGCCGGTCGGGGGCAGCGTGATAATCACGTCCGGGCGAATCGCCCGAATCAGCCGCACGTAGTCGGCGGTGATGTCGTCGCGGCCCCACTTCTCGAACGTCTCGTCGATGCCGAACGAGTAGCCGAAGTCGACCGCGCGCGTAAAGTACTGCTCGGCGCCGTCGAAGCGATGCAACGCCGCCAGTTCACCGGTCCGCAGCACGCCGAGCGCCTCGAAGATCTCCGGCCCGATCTCGTTCTGCCCGCCGTTGCCGCGGGTGGCGGTCGCCAGCGCCGTGCGATAGCCCTGCCCGCGATTCAGCATCACCAGCAACCCGTTGTTCTCGTCATCGGGATGCGCCGTCGTGTGCATGAAGATGCCGGTGTTGGCGAGATGCCGCAACTCCAGGCCGAGGGCGACGTGTCCCTGCTCCTCGTCGAGCGGGACGACGCGCATTTGCGCGGCGGGGAGGGCGATCAGCGCGGAGATGCAAAGAAGGGACGAGAGAATGAGGCGCTTCATGGAAAACGATCCTATCAGGCCACT